>JAVBNZ010000017.1:0-80405 GCA_031551145.1 Desulfovibrionaceae bacterium
CGGCAAGCATCTGGCGCGGGCGGCCCAGGGGGCGGGCATAGACTATGTCGTGCTGGAGATGAACCCGGACACCGTGCAGCGCTACAGGGGGAAAGAACCCATATTTTACGGCGACGCCACCCAGGTTTCCGTGCTGGAGCATCTGAGCATCGCGCGCGCGCACGCCATGGCCATCGTGATCTCCGATCCCGCGGCCGTACGCGCGGCCACGGCCCTGGCCAGGGAGATGAATCCCAACCTCTACATCATCGCGCGCACGCGTTTTCTGGCCGAAGTGGGCCCCTTGCGCAACCTGGGGGCCAACGAGGTGATTGCCGAAGAATTCGAAAGTTCGCTGGAGGTCTTTTCCCGCGTGCTGGGGAACTATCTTGTGCCCCGGCAGGACATTGCGGACTTTGTCGCGCATATCCGCGCGGAGCACTACAGCATGCACCGCGCTCTCGCCCTGCAGTCCGCGCCCTTTGAAAACCTGCTTGAGGAAATGCCCGACATAAGCGTGCAGGCCCTGCGGGTGGAGGAGGGATCGCATGTGGACGGCAAAAGCCTGGCCGCCTGCGCCGTGAGGCAGCGGTACGGCGTGACCGTTGTGGCGGTGCGAAAGGGAACGGAGATCATCATGCCCCCGGAAGGCGACACCGTGCTGGAAGCCGACGACATCGCGTATCTGCTGGGTGGGGAGGGGCCGTTGCAGCTCGCCGCCGCCGCCTTCAGGCCGGAATGCAGCCTGCCGCCCCTGCCGGAAGAAAGCGAGGAACTTCCCGCCTGCTGACGCGCTTTCAATGGCCCGCCTGTTGCGCTTTTGCTTTACAAATGCGCGCTTACGCGCTATCATAAAAAAATTATATTCAATATAATCGGGAGCTTGCATGTCTCGGGTAGCCATTACAGGACTCGGCATCGTTTCCGTTCTGGGAAACGGATGCGATGCCGTCACCCAGGCGCTTGCCTGCGGGCAATCCGGCATCGGGGTTGATCCCCTGCGCGCGGAGTTGGGCTTTCTTTCCCCGCTCACCGGCGTATTGCATTTTTCATCCACAGCCCCGCTTACGCGCAAGCAGCGCAAAAGCATGCCCGATTTCGCCGAATGGGCCTATGAGGCCAGCGTACAGGCCATCAACCAGTCCGAACTGGACGGCGCCGATTTGCGCAACGACGCGAGCGGCATCATTTTCAGCTGCGACTCAAGCTGCGTGGCCGCTGTGGAGCAGAGCAGCGAACTGCCGGCAAAAAAAGCCACCACCGGCCTGGGCAGCGGCCTTGTCTTTCGCTCCATGACCTCCTGCGTCAGCATGAACCTGAGCGCGTTGCTCGGTACGCGCGGCGCCTGCTGGACGATAAGCGCGGCCTGCGCCGGCGGCGGACATGCCCTGGGACAGGCCGCGGACCTCATTCGCCTGGGCCGGCAGGAACGGGTGATCTGCGGGGGGGCGCAGGAGATCACGTGGCAGTCCATGTGCAGCTTTGACGGCCTGGGCGCCTTTTCGCAGCGGGCGGACGACCCGCAAAAAGCCTGCCGTCCCTTTGATGCCGGGCGCGACGGCCTGGTGCCGAGCGGCGGCGCGGTTGCCCTGTTGCTGGAAAATTATGATCTGGCCAAAAAGAGGGGTGCCCCCCTGCTCGGTGAAATTGCGGGCTACGGCTTTTCCTCCGACGGGGAGCATATTTCCGTTCCCTCCAGGCAGGGCCTGGGGCGTGCCGTGCGCGGCGCACTGGCGCAGGCCGGGCTCAAGCCCGGAGAAATCGACTATATCTGCGCCCACGCCACAGGCACGCCCGTGGGCGACAGGATGGAAGCCCTGAACATTGTGGATGTTTTCGGAGAACGCTCCGTGTCCGTCTCTTCCCTCAAGGGGCAGACCGGGCACGAGCTCTGGATGTCGGGCGCGTCCCAGGCCGCTTATTGCGCGCTTATGGCGCGCGGCGGCTTTGTCGCGGCGAGCGCGAACTTTGCCGAAGGCGATGAGGATACGCGCCGGCTTGATATTCTCACGCGCAACCTTCCTTGGCCGCCGCGAAACGTGTTGTGCAATTCCGCGGGCTTCGGCGGCACCAACGCCGCCCTTGTGCTGCGTTTCGGCGCGCTGTGAGCTCCGCGGTCGTCATAGGCGGGGGCGTTTCCGGCATTGTCGCCGCCCTGCTTTTACGCCGCAACGGCCGCTCGGTGACTCTGCTGGAAAAAGGTCCCCGCCTCGCCCCGACCCTGCGCGGATTTTACCGCAAAGGACTGTATTTCGACACCGGCCTGCATCTGAGCGGCGGCCTGGGAACAGGCGGCCCCCTGTGCGCCTTTTTTCGCCTGCTTGAAATTGACCTGCCCCCGTTGCTGCCCTTTGATCCCCAAGCCTATATGCGTCTCTGCTTCGGCGAAAGCGGCCGGCAGGTCGATCTTCCCGTCGGGCGGGAAGCCTTTGCCGGCGTCCTGGCAGGGCAGTTTCCGGGAGAGGAGGACGCAATACGCGCCTATGTGAACGACAGCCTGGCGGTGTGGGATTCCTCGCCCTTTCTGAACAGGGCGCGGGGAGCGGACGCCGCCTTTACGCCGACGGCCGACACCCGTTCGCTTTCCGTGTATTTGGCGGCGCTTACCGCGAATGCCGAACTGCGGACAAGTTTGTCCGCGCATTGTCTGCTCTACGGTTCCGCCCCCGAGGAAACCGCCTTTGCCCAGCACGCCCTCGTGGCGGCCTCCTGTTTTGATTCCGTGCACAATTTCGCGGGCGGCGGTGCGGCCCTGATCGACGCTCTGGAGGCGGCGCTCGCGCGGTGGGGCGTGAGGGTATTGGCAGGCTGCGGCGCGCGCGCCGTGACATTGAGCAGCGCGGGCAACATCGCCGGGGTGCTCACGGATGCGGAAGAAACGCTGCCCGCGGACGAAATCGTCTTTACCGCGCACCCTTCGCTGCTCTGCGATCTTGTTCCGGCGGGTGCGCTCAAGTCCTCATATCTGCGCAGGTTGAAAGAATTGCAGGATACGCCGAGCGCCTGCCTGCTTTTCGGCGTCGCGGCCGAACCCGTTGCCGATTTGCGCGGGCGCAACGTCATTCTCTGCCCGGAAACGGATCTTTCACCGGCGTTCTCGTCCGGCCGCGCGGCACCCTCCGGCCCGTTCTACGTCGCGGAATGTCCCCAATCCACGCCCGACGGACGGCAGGCCTTTGTGATCATCGCGCCCGATTCGCTCTCACGCTGGGAAGCCCGGGCAAAAAGCTCGAGCCGCAGGCGCCCGGCGGACTATGCGGAACAGAAAGCAACAACTCTGGAAGCCATGCGCCGGGCCGCGGCGGAGTTTTTCCCCCCCCTGGAACGGATGGAGATTGTGGACGGCGCAACCCCGCTGACCCTGCGGGATTATATGCATGCGCCGACCGGAGCGCTTTACGGCTGCCGGCATTCATTGACCCAGTTCAATCCCCAACCCGTGACCCGCCTGCCCGGCTTGTGGATCGCGGGGCAGTCGGTCATCGCGCCGGGTTTGCTGGGGGCTGTGCTGTCGGCCTTTCTCACAAGCGGAATCATGACGGACTTGAAAGAACTGTTGCGTGAACTGCGCGAAACGGGTGATGCATGAAACAACGCAAATCGCCGCGCGCCGTGGTCATTACCGGAGCGGGCGTTTTTTCTCCCTGCGGACGGAACCTGCCGGAGCTTTTCGCCGCTCTGCGCGAAGGCAAAAGCGGCCTGACAATGCTTCCGGAACTCGCGCAAATCAGAGGCCTGCGCACGCGCGTGGCCGGTTTGGCCCCGGAGGCGGATTTTTCCGTTATCCCGCGTAAATTCCGACGCTCCATGTCGCGCGCTTCGCTTTACGCCTGGACGGCGGCGCGGGAAGCCCTGCGCGGCGCGGGCCGGGAAGGCTGCGCGGACGATCCTTCTTTCGGCCTGGCCGTGGGCTCCACCACCGGGAGCGTGGAAACGCTGGAAGAGTTTTTTTCCGCCTACCTGCCCGCGCGCAACGTGGAACAGATGAGCGCCATGCTCTTTTTCAGGACGATGGGGCATTCCACGGCGGCCAATCTGGCCCAGGCGCTCGGCGTCACGGGGCGGGTGCTCGCGCCGGCCGCCGCCTGCTCCACCGCGCTTCAGGCCGTGGGCCTGGGCTATGAAGCCATCGCGCTGGGCGCGCAAAACGCCATGCTCTGCGGCGGGGCGGAAGAATACCACGCCCTGACCTCCGCCACTTTCGACATCATGGACGCGGCCTCCACGGGTTTTGCCGATCAACCCGAGAAAAGCTCCCGCCCCTTCGACGAACGGCGCGACGGCATCGTCTGCTCGGAAGGCGCGGGCATGCTGCTGCTCGAATCCCTGGAAAGCGCCCGGGAGCGCGGCGCGCCCATCCTCGCCGAGATCGCGGGTTTCGCCTCCACCTGCGATCCTTCGAACATGGCCGGGCCGGATTCCGGCGCGATCCGCCGCTGCATGGAAACAGCGCTGGAGAACGCGGGCCTTGCGCCGGAGGATATCGACTACGTCAACGCCCACGCCACCGGCACGCTTCTGGGTGATGAGGCCGAATGCCGAGCCTTGCGCGAACTTTTCGGACTGCCGGGTCCGTTCGTTTCCGGTCTCAAGGGGCACATAGGGCATACCATGGCCGCTTCGGGGGCCATCGAGCTGGCCGCCTGCCTGGAAATGCTGCGCTGCGGTCTCGTCATTCCCACCAGGAACCTTGACAGCGCGGCCGGCGAATGCGAAAAAACGGCCCACGTACGCGCCCTCCTTGCGCATCCCCTCCGTTGCATCATGAAAAACAGCTTCGCCCTCGGAGGCGTCAACTGCAGCCTGATCATCAGAGCACTTCCGCTTTGACGAAACGGAAACGTTCTGCGGGGATTTTTCAAAAATCCCCGCTGCAAACCGGACGCAAGGCGGATTTCGCCCGCCGGCAAGCAACTGTTTCAAGCGTAAAATACTATAAGGAAGCACCATGACCGACGCGGAGATCATCGCAAGAGCCGACACCGCCCTTGCGGAAGAATTTGAACTGGACGCCGCGAAAATGCGCCCCGAAGCCCGCTTCAAGGAAGATTTGGGCCTCGACAGCCTGGATGCCGTGGATATGGTTATCGCGCTTGAGCAGGCCTTTTCCGTCAAAATCGGCAAAGACCCGAAACTTTTGGAAATCCGTACGCTCGGCGACCTGCACGCCTACATGATTGAGAAGAAAAACGAGCCGAATGTCTAACCTGCGCTACGCCTGCCGCATGCTGCGGATCAATCTCGGCTTCTGGCTTGGGGTGCCGCTGCTGATTCTCTCAAGCCTTTGCCTGAGCCCCTTCACAATCTGGAAATTGCGCCGCAAAAACGCGGCGGAACAGCGCGCGGCTTTGCGGATGCACATTTTCCGGCACGGCCTGGCCTGGGCGCGGCTTATGCGCCTGACGGCCGAGGTGCGTTGCGTGATGCCGGAAACTCCTACGCCGGAACCCTGTATTCTGGTCGCCAATCATCAATCCGCCCTCGATCCCTATTGCTTCGCTTTTCAGCCGGTTACGTCCCTGGCTTTCATCGTGCGGAACTGGCCTTTCAGGCTGCCGGTGTACGGAACTTTCATGAAGCGGGCGGGGTATTTGAACAGTGAACGTCTCCACGGAGAGCAATTGCTGGATGCGGCGGAAAAACTGCTGCGCGAGGGCGCTTCCGTGATCTTTTTTCCGGAAGGCACACGCAGCATAAGCGGCCTGCCCGGCCGTTTTCATGCGGGGGCCTTTTTGCTGGCGATGCGCACGAACACGCCCGTGGTTCCCGTATGCTTCAACGGCACGGGACGCATGCTGCCCAAGGGCTCCCTGCTGCTGCGACCGGAGCCTTTTACCGTGCGTCTGCTGCCGCCCGTGCGGCCGGAGGAATTCGCCGCCCACGGCGAAGAGGGCTATCGTTTTCTGCGCCGCCGTGTTAAAGAGAATTTGCTGAAAGCTTTGGAAGCGCCGGCGATCGGGGACGATCGCCGCCATGTTTGCGATGCACTTTGAAAGGGAGAACACCATGTTTGCACCGCGTTTGAAATACGTCCTGCTTATGCTGCTTTGCCTGACCATGTTTTCCGTCGGCTGCCGTTCGCGCGTGCCCGTGCAGAACACCGAGCACGTCGCCGTGCCCCAGACGCGTTCCGGCCAGACTTTGAACGAAGTGGAAGACGCCATCATACGCGGCGCTACCGCCAAGGGCTGGATAGTCAACAAGCGCGAAGGCAACATCATCCGGGCCACGTTGAACATGCGCAACAAGCATACCGTTGTCGTCGACATTCCTTACACCTCCAAGGAATTCAGCATCAAATACGTGAGCAGCAGCGGCATGAAATATCAGGAAGGCAAGATTCATCCCCAGTACAACACCTGGATCGAAAATCTGCGCAAGTCCATTTACAGGGAACTGGGCAAAGACTGATCAGCGCATATGAGCCTTTCCCTGCCCATGCCGGCCAACAGGCTGCTCCTGCACAGGCCGCCCATGCTTTGCATAGACGCTCTCCTCTCCTGCGGGGAAGAGAGCGCTCTGGTTGCGGCATGCCTCAAACCCGGCCATATTTTTCTGGATGCGGACGGAAATTTCGACCCCGCCGGTTTTATCGAGCTGGCCGCGCAAAGCGCCGGGGCCATGCAGGGCTGGCTTGCGTTGCGGGCGGGCAAGGCGCCGGCGCCGGGTTTGCTGGTGGGTGCGCAGGATTTCGTTTTTCGCGCCCCGGCAGGCGTGGGGGATGAATTGCGCATCTTCATACGCCTGCTGACCGCCTTTCAGGGCGTCAATGTGCTGGAGGCGCGGGTGGAAAGGAACGAGGAAATTCCGGCCGAGGGCAGGATCAAGGTATTTGTCGACAACGCCGTGCGGGATGCCTGAAATGTTCCTCCGCGCCCTCCTCTGTGCGTTCATACTGTGGCAGTGCGCCGCGCCCCGGGCTTTTGCCGAAACCCTGAGCGCGGACGAACTCGCGGCCCTTATACGGGAGCGGGATGCAAAGATAACGTCCTTAAGCTGCGCCTTTACCCAGACGAGCACGGCCCCCATGTTTTCCGCGCCGCTTGTTTCCCGCGGCCGCATGCTGTTCCGCGCGCCGGACGCCCTGCGCTGGGAATATCTGCACCCGGTGGAGCAGGGCTTCATTCTGACCAAAGAACGCATCACGCGCTGGGAAAACGGCAGGCAGACGCGCAGTTCCCTGCCGCCGGATCAGGATCCGCTCGCGCTTTTTCTCGGCAGGCAGTTGCTCGCCTGGGTCGGCGCGGATACATCCGCGATCGGCCGGGAATATGCCGTGACACTTGTGCGGCGCAATCCGCTTGAACTCAGCCTTGCGCCGCGTTCGTCGGGGGCGCGGGAAGTGGTGCGGGAACTGCGCCTGCGTTTCAACGATCAGGGCGTGGCGACCTTTGTTCATCTCACGGAAACGGGCGGAGGCAGCACCCGCCTGGACTTTTCCGACATTCGTCTCAATGAGGCGCTGAATCCCGTGGAATTCGAGTAGTGCGCGATTTTCCCGACTTTGTCGTCGCCTGCCGCGCCCGCTTCATCTCCCGGCCCCGGCTTCCGTTTTTTGTCTGCGCCCTTTTCACGCTCGCCTGCCTGGCCGTAGGCCTGCTTTCTCCCGTCAGAGAAGACGTGCGCTCTCTGATCCCCGATTCCCCGCCTGAACTCGTCCAGGCCCAGCAATTGCTGGCCGCCGCGCCCTTCATGCGCTTTGCCGTGCTGACCGTGGGCGGACAAAATCCCGTTGCGAATGCCGTAACGCTGAAGGAACGGCTGCGCGCCCGGGGCCTGCGTTGCCTGGAATGGCCCGATCCTTTGCGCCTGACACCGCAAAAGGCCGCGGCGGTTTTGGATTTTCTGCCGTTGCTGCTCAATGCTTCCTCGTATGCGGAACTTGAGCGACGCGTTCTCGTTCAGGGCGGGGAACGCCTGCGCGGAGATCTGCGCAATATGTACGGCCTCTCGGGTTTTTTGCAGCGCGAACTCACGGCAAAGGATCCCTTTGCGCTGCGCGGACTGCTTGCCGAACGCTTTGCCGGTCTGTCCGTATTCGGCGCGGCGCGGATGCGGGAGGGCATAGCTGTAAGCGCGGACGGCAAACACGCGCTGCTTCTTGTGGCCTCGCCCGTGCCCATGACCGACTCGTCCGGCTCGGAGCGTTTTATCGAAGAACTGAACGGCCTTGCGCGGGATCTGCCCGTGATTCTTACCGGCGCGAACCGCCACAGCGCGGAAAACGCCGCCGTGATCAAGGGCGACTTGGGGCGCGTGCTGCCCCTGTCCCTCATCTTGACGGCCTTGATCTTCTTTATTTACATCCGCACATTGCGCGGCCTGGCGCTCTTTGCCCTGCCCACGGCAAGCCTGTGCGCGGCCTGCGCGGCCTGTGTCCTTGTTTTCGGCGGGCTTTCGGGCATCGTGCTCGGTTTTGGCGGAGTGTTGCTGGGTATTACCACGGACTATGCCGTGCATGTCTACTACGCCCTGCACGGTGCGCCCCGCCCGGCACAAGCTCTGCGTTCCGTAACAGGGCCGCTCTGCCTCGCGCTTTCCACCAGCGTTTGCGCCTTCTGCATGCTGCTTTTATCGCGCATCCCGGTTATCGGGCAGTTGGGAATCTTCGCTTCGGCCGGTTTGATCTTCGCTTTTGCCTGCGCTCTCTTTGTCTTGCCGCATTTTCTCGCGCCCGCCGCGCTTTTCGGCGCCGCGGAAGAGACAGAGCGGGGACACATGGAACGTCTTTCTCTCAAGAACGGCGTGGTCATCGCGCTTTGGTTGGGCCTTGCCGTTCTTCTCGGTCTGCTGTTTTCAGGGCTGAAAATGGACGGGGACATACGCCGCCTCGGCTGCACAGGCCCGGAACTCGCCCGTGACGAAGAACAGTCCGGGCGGATCTGGGGCAGAAAAGACAGCGCCCTGGTGGTGGTAAGCGCCGCGAACCGGGAAGAACTGCTTGAGCGTGACGAACGCGCGACGGCCCTGCTGCGTTCCCGGCCCGAAACGGGACGGGTCACGGCCTTGAGCGACTTTGTGCCTTCCCACGCCACGCAGGAACAACGCCGGGTCCTGTGGCGGGATTTCTGGACACGCAACGCGGATGCCGCCCTGCGTCTGACCGTCGAGGCCGGTGAAGGCTTCAGCCCCTCGGCCTTTGCGCCGTTTGCGGCCTGGATACGTTCCGAGCCGCCTGTGCTCGATCTGGACGGCCTGCGCGCCCACGGCCTGGGTTTTGCGGCGGATTTCATGCTTTCTGAGGACGGCGGAATTTTCCATTCCTACATCGTCCATTCCGGCACGGAAGCGCTGCCGCCCGAACTCGCGGCCGCGCTGAAGACGGAGGGCGCGCAAACGCTTTCCGGGGAGCGTTTTCGGCAGGAGATGGCCGAAGCTTCGCGTCGGGACATCATGCGCTTCGGCCTGCCGGCCTTTCTTGTGCCGGCTCTGCTGCTCGCCGCGGCTCTGCGTTCTCCCTCCAGGGCGGCGGCGGCGCTGCTGCCGCCGACGTTCGGCCTTGGGGTCGTGCTTGCGGTTTTATACCTGACCGGCACGGCGGTGAACATCTATCACATCGTGGCCCTGCCGCTTATTATGGGCCTGGGTGTGGATTACGGAATTTTTTCCCTGCACGCGCAGGAAACGCGGGATACATCGGCGGGCCGGCGGGCCGTGCTTGTCTCCGCCCTGACCACGCTCGCCGGTTTCGGCTGTCTGGCGGCGGCACGGCATCCCGCCTTATTTTCCATAGGCATAACGGTGTTGTGCGGTATTTCGGCGGCCGTGTTCTCCGCGCTGGCCCTCGTGCCTCTGCTGCGGAAAGAACCGGCCGAGGGAAAACGCTGATGTGCCCCGCGTTGCTGTTGCGCGCCGCGCTTGCATCTCTGCTTTTCTGCGTGCTTGTCGCCTGCGCCAAATCCCCTGCGCCTTCCCCTCCGGCAACGGTTCCCGAAGCGGAAGAAACAGGCGCGCATTGGCTTTTTCGGCACAGGGTACAGGTGAACAGGGGAGAGAAGACGCTTTTTTCCTTTGACGGACTGATGCGCCTGTATCCGGAACAAGGCAGGGCGCGCGCGGCGGGCCTTGCGCCCATGAGCACGCTTTTCGTCATGGACGTGGAGCGCGCGGGCCGGCGCACGCTCTATATCCATCCTCGTCTGCGAAACGTGCCCGGCATAGAGGAAAACATCGCCGCCTGCATACGCGCGTTGTGGCTGAACGCGCCCGCGCCGGCCGTGCTTTCCGGATACGGGGAGGAAAAGAAGGAAGATTTCGCGTCGCTTTTATGGTATGAAGCGGCAGGGCGCACGATGGTGCGCGTACAACTTATAGATGCCGAGTACAAGCGTGATGGATCGAAATTACCCGCTGCGCCTCAATCCTGAACGGGTAGAACGCCTGCCCTCCGGCGGCGTGGAGGCCGTTTTTCGCTTTGCGCCGGATTTTGCCGGTTTTCAGGGCCATTTCCCGGGTGATCCCATTTTGCCGGGAGTGGTGCAGATCATGGCCGCCGTCCACACGGCGGGCCTTGTTGTCGGGCGTCCGCTGTGCCTTGCCGGCTTGAAGCGCTGCAAATTCATGCGGCCGGTGCGCCCCCTGGAAGAAATAAAAGCTCAAGTGTCACTTGAAGGTTTGTCTGCCCAGGCTTCTCTTTCCGTGGATGGAGAACCCTGCGCCGTACTGTCCTTTTCCGTGAAAGACCCCATATTATGAGACGATCATTCTGGTACGAACAGCTTGACCCGGCCGCGCCGCCGCCTCTGGTTCACTCTGTGGAGCGCGTCTGCCGCTTTGAGGAGGTTGACCCTCTCAACGTGATGTGGCACGGGCGCTATCCGAGCTATCTGGAAGACTCCCGCGTGGCTCTGGGCGAGGGTTTGGGCATAGGCTACATGGATTTTTACCGCGCCGGCGTGGCCGTGCCCATAAAGCAGCTGCACATCGAGTATCGCGCTCCCGTGCATTTCGGGCAGAACGTGCGCATTGAGGCGAGCCTGCAGTATTGCGAGGCGGCGCGCATGAATATTTCCTACCGCATCTTGGACGCGGCCGACGGGGAAGTGCTTACCGAGGCCTTCAGCGTGCAGCTTTTCTGCCTGATTCCGAGCGGGGAGCTTTGCCTCGCACCTCCGGATTTTTATGTCGAACTGCTCGAACGCTGGAAGGCGGGACACCTGCGGTGAGGGTGCTGCTGCTTGCCGCCAACACCGAAACCGACCCGTATCCGGTCTACCCCCTCGGGCTGTCGCTGGTGGCGGCGGCGATGGAAGAGGCCGGACATCACGTTCGTCAGTGTGATCTGCTGTGCATGCGCTTCGGCGAAACTCCGGGCCTTGCGGAGGAAGTCCGCGCCTTCCGTCCGCAGGCGGTGGGCATTTCGCTGCGCAATATCGACAACGTCGATTCCTTCACCTCGCACGAACATTGGAGCCTGGACGCCCTGCGCATCCTGATTGCCGAACTGCGCGGGCTTACATCCGCGCGACTCGTTGTGGGCGGGCCGGGATTTTCCCTGCTGCCGGAGGCCATTCTGGAGTATTGCGGCGCGGATTACGGCATCGCCGGGGCGGGAGAAGAGAGCTTCGCCGAATTGCTGCGCATGCTGGAAGCCGGGGAATCCGCGCCGCGCATTTTGCACGCTCCCCACACCGAACGGCAGCGCCCGCCGCGTTGGGAACCCGCGCTGCTGGAATTCTATGCCCGGGAGAGCGGGGTGGTGGGACTGCAAACCAAGCGCGGCTGCGCCAAATGCTGCTTGTACTGCACCTATCCCGCGCTGGAAGGCCCGCGCATCCGGGCGCGGGAGCCGGGAGAGGTGCTGGAGGACATAGAACGGCTGACGCGCGCCGTGTCCTTCAAGGAACTTTTTTTTACGGACGCGGTGTTCAACGATGCGGCCGGCAAATGGCTGGAACTCGTTGAAACAATGGCGCAAGCCGGGCTGCGTGTGCCCTGGACGGCCTTTTTTCAACCTGAAGGCCTGAGCGCGGAGAGCTTGGGGCTGTGCGCGCGCACGGGCCTTATGGCCGTGGAGTTCGGCACCGACGCCGCCTGCGACGCCTGCTTCACGGCTCTGCGCAAGGGCTTTTGCTTTGCGGACGTTCTGGAGGCGGATCGGCTGTGCCGTGAAGCGAACCTGCCCTGCATGCATTACATCATGTTCGGCGGCCCCGGGGAAAACGAGACGACGCTGGCCGAAGGGCTTGCCAATCTGGATGAACTGCGCGACAGTCTGACGTTCGCCTTTCTCGGCATACGCCTCTATGCCGGCAGCGCGCTCATGGACTATGCCCTGCGGGAAGGCAGCGCCCTTCCCGGCGATTCCACCCTGCGCCCGAGCTGGTATTTTTCGCCCCATATCGACAGGGAACGCACCGCCGCGCTGCTGTCGGCGAATTTTCGCAAAAAACGCCTGCGCCTCTTTCCTCCCGAACAGGGCTTCGCCAGGATGGAAGCGTTGCGCCGGCTCGGTTTCCGAGGGATTTTATGGGATCGGATGATCCGCAGAACACCATGAGCATGCGCATCCTGGCGGTCATCCCCGTCTACAACCACGCGGCGACCCTGCGCCGCGTGGCCGAAGACGTGCTGCGCCTGCATCCTTACCTGCTGGTGGTGGACGACGGCAGCACGGATCTGCCCCTGCCGGAAAACGGCATTCTCCCCCCGGAACATCCTCTCTACGGCCTGCCCCTCTTTTTTCTGCGTCACGCCCGCAACAGGGGCAAGGGCGCGGCCATATTGAGCGCGGCGGCCAAGGCCCGCAGCCTGGGCATGAGCCATATCGTCACCCTGGATGCCGACGGCCAGCACCTTGCGGCCGACCTGCCGCGCTTTATCCGGGCCGTGTGCGAGGAGCCCCATACCCTTTTTGTCGGTGTGCGCGATTTTTCCGGGCAGCCCGTGCCTTTTTCCTCCCGCTTCGGCCGTGCTTTTTCCAATTTCTGGTTCAGGGTGCAAAGCTCGACGGCGCTTTCGGACACCCAATGCGGCTACCGGGCCTATCCGCTGGATCTTTTCGACTGCGTACGCCTTACGGAACGGCGCTACAGCTTCGAAACCGAAGTGCTGGTGCGTGCGGCCTGGACCGGTTTCGCGCTGCGGGATCTGCCCGTGGCGGTGTATTATCCTCCGCCGGAAGAAAGAGTGTCGCACTTCAAGGCATTGGCGGACAACCTGCGCATCTCCCTGCTCAACACCCGCCTGACCATGCGGGCTCTCATGCCCGTACCGCACAGAAAATACACGACGGATGCGCAGGGCCGCGTAAGTCTGTTGCATCCCATGCGTTCGCTGCGCATACTGCTGGCCGCCCGTGAAACACCCCGCGCGTTGGGGTATTCCGCCGCGCTCGGCATGGCGTTGGGCACACTGCCGTTGCCGGGACTGCACAGCATGTCCATTCTGCTGGCAGCCGGCAGCCTGCGTCTCAATGCTCTGCTTGCCCTGGCCGTAAGCCAACTTTGCATGCCGCCCCTGGTGCCCGCCCTGTGCATAGAAACAGGCTATTTTCTGCGCAATGGAACGTTTTTGTATGAAATTTCCCTGCGCACTCTGGGGTATGAGGTTCTGGACAGGCTTTTCGAATGGGTGATCGGCTCCTTGGTGCTGGCCCCGATTTTCGCCCTGATCATGGGGCTGATTGTCTATGTTCCGGCCCGTTTCTTGTGCGATATGCTGGCGGGAAAACCAAAATTCGTTCCTGTTTCCGGAACGGCGGAGGAACAGCAGTGAGCGGGCGCTGGTCGAGCAAAAGCCTGGGTTCCCGGTTTCAGCACGCGATCTTTTACAGAGCGCTCTCTGCAATCGGCCGGCCGGCCGGCTATTTTATGTTGTTTTTTGTCGTGCTCTGGTATACCTGCTCGCCGACAAGCAAACACCACGGCCGGGCCTATCTGCGCCGGCGTTTTCCCGATGCGGGTTTTTGGGAGCTTTTGCTGCACCGCTTCCGGCTCTTTCACACCTTCGGCAAGGTACTGGTGGACAGGGCGGCGGCCGGCCTGGGCAGGGGCTTTTCCGCATCGGGCGGTCGGGAAGAACGGGCAAAACTGGATGCGCTTGCGCGGGAAGAGCGCGGGCTTATTCTGCTTTCCGCCCATGCGGGCAGTTGGCAGATGTCCCTGGCGGTGCTGGGGCCTTTTGTCGGTCGGCCTCTGCATGTGCTCATGTATAAAGACGCGGCGGACAACGACAAACAGTTTTTCGAACACAGCGGCCAAAAAGCCCCGTTTTCGATCATCGACCCGCGCGACGGCCTTTCGTGCAGCCTGGCCATGACCCAGGCCCTGCTGCGCAACGAGGTCGTCGTGCTGCTGGGAGACAGACTTTTCGGCTCGGACGTCAACGTCGTGACCGTGCCTTTTTTGGGCGGGCAAATCCGCCTGCCCACAACGCCCTATGCGTTGGCCTCGGCCACGGGCGCATCCCTGGCGTTCTGTGTCGCCCTGCGTACCGGATCGGGAAAGGCCGCGCTGACCAGCGTGGATTGCATGGAAGTGCCCAGGGGCAGGCCCACGCCGGAATTCTGTTACCCCTACGCGCTCAGGTATGCGCAGGCGCTGGAAAAGCTTGTTGAGGAACATCCATACCAGTTTTTCAATTTTCACGACATGTGGGAAGCGCACGATGAAAACGGAATTGAAACAGGCCATTCTGGAAGAATTGCACCTGGAAGATCTCAAGCTTGAGGATATCGACGACGACGGGCCGATTTTCGGCGAAGGCATGGGCCTGGATTCCCTGGACGCCGTGGAGCTTGTCGTGCTGGTGCAGCGCCGCTTCGGCGTGGTGATGAAGGATGTGGGCGAAGCCAGGGCGGCCTTTGCCTCCATCAATACTCTGGCCGATTTTATCGAACGCAACAGAGCGGGCAATGCGTAGGGTGCTGCCGGTCGCAGTGACGGGCCTGGGCTGCATCTGCGCAACAGGCATTGACGCGGCTTCCTGCATCAGCGGCCTGGATGCCGGGGGCCCAGTTCCCGCCGTACCGAACTGGGCGTTCGATGGGGCGCAAAGCCCGGTCTTCAGTTGCGCCCTGCCGGATTTTTCGGGCCTTCCCTCTTTTCTTTCCCGCACCGCGGCCCTGGCTTTCCACGCCGCGCGGCAGGCGCTGGGGGAGCTTTTCCCCCTGCCGGCCGAATGCGCCCGCATGGGCGTCTGCCTCGGCACCTCCGTGGGCGCGACCCTGAATTTTACGGAAAGCTACACCGCCTTGCGCGCCGGGCAGGCCATACCCCCGGAGGAAGTGGTACGCTATTTTTCCTCCAATCCCGCTTCGGCGCTCGCCGCGCTTTGCGGCTGCACGGGCCCGGTACAGAGCGTGGTCAACGCCTGTTCCTCCGGGGCGGACGCCATAGGCATCGCGGCCGGCTGGATACGGGACGGACTATGCGATTTCGCGCTGGCCGGCGGGGCGGACGCGCTTTCCGAAATGAGCTATATCGGCTTCTGCCGGCTGATGATCGCTTCCTCCGAAGCCTGTAAACCCTTTGACCGGGACAGGACGGGTCTCAACCTCGGCGAAGGCGCGGCCATACTGCTGCTGGAGTCGGAAACTTCCCGCGCGCGGCGGGGAATAAAGCCGGCCGGCCGGGTGTTGGGTTACGGCACGGCAGGCGACGCCCATCACCTTACCGCGCCTCATCCCCAGGGGCGGGGCCTGCGCGCCGCTCTGCGCGCCGCCCTGGAGCAGGGGGGATGTGACGGCCCTCCCGCCTTCATCAACGCCCATGCCACGGGCACCGTTGCGAACGATACGGCCGAAGGGCTCGTTTATCGCGACCTTTTTCCCACGGTGCCGGTCTTTGCCGGCAAGGGGGCTACCGGGCACACTCTGGGTGCGGCCGGGGCTGTGGAGGCCTTTTTCACCCTGGCCCATCTCGCACGCGGCCTGATTCCGGCCAGCTCCGGCTTTTGCACGGAAGATCCCGCCATCGGTCTGAGCCCCACTGTTGAAACCACGCCCTGCGTGGGCAACTCGGCGCTTTCCGTCTCGCTGGCCTTTGGAGGCAACAACTCGGCCCTGCTGCTGGAAGGCCCGGAATGAGCGAACGCCTGCCGGACATGCTGCTTGAGGGCCTGGGAGTGATAGGCGCCTTCGGCGTGGGGCCGAAAGCGCTTGCGGCGCGCTTTCTTCAGCCGGATCAACTGCCGGAAGAGGGCGCGGATACCGACGATCTGGCGCGCTTTGTGCCCTTGCGCGGGCTGCGTCACACGGATCACTTCAGCCGCCTGGGGTTGCTTGCCGCGTTTTACGCTCTGGAAGACGCCGGGCTGCGGCCCGATGATCTCGTTGAAAGCGGAGTCGTGCTGGTTTCCGGCTACGGCCCGGCCGCACGCACCTTTGAATTTCTGGAATCCATACGCGCGCACGGGCCGCAGCTTGCCTCGCCGCTGGCCTTTTCCCTGTCCGTCCACAACATTCCCGCCGCCGTGCTGGCCCTTGCCCTGAATATTCAGGGGCCCTGCACCACTTTGTGCGGTTGCGGCGGCCTGGTGGCCGGGGGCCTGCACATCGCACGCGCACGGCTACGGGAAGGGAGCGCGCGACGCATTCTTTTCGCGGCGGTGGACGAGCGCTGCCGCGAATTCGAACATATCGCGCGCGCCTTTGCCCTGCGGCATCCCGATGTGGCCCGCGAACTGCGCGTACCGGAACGCTTCGGTGAAGCGGCCGTCTGTTTTTGCCTGCGTCTGCGTAAAGCGGGAGAGGAAGGCGTGATTCTTGAGCCGGAAGATTGCGGTACATTCCCACCGGCGGATGAAGAGGAAATTTTCGTGAGCGGTGAGGGGGCTGCAGACTGTTCCGGCCGGCCGGTTTTTTGCGGCAGCGCGGCCTACGGGCGGCTGCCGATCGCCCAGGCGCTCGACATCGTTTTGGCCCGCTCCCGCCTTGAAAACGGCGGTTCCGCAGGCATGCTCTGCGTGGAGCGCGGCGCGCCTCCTCCCAACGCCGTGCGTGTGCGGCGCGCGCGCGCGACGCGCAAGGGGGCGGCGGCCGATCCTTTTCCGGCATTTGCCATGAATATCGGCCGGGTTGAAGGCATTGCGGTCTTATACGGCCTGATCCACAAGCGCCTCGCCGAGGGCGGCGGCGGCGTGCTGGAATCTCTCGGTTTTTCAGCCGGGGATCGCCTGAGTCTGGTTCACAGGCTCCTGCCCGCGCTGACTTCGCAAGAACGCAGCGCTTCTGCCGGAGAATTCGCCGTTGTGTTCGGAGACGATCAGAACGAAACCTTTGCGCGCGAACTTGCCGCAAGCCCGGATGCGGACTTCTGGCTCGCCCGGCTGGAGGATTTTTTGCGCGCCGCGCCGCGCGATCTTTGCTTTTCCACTTCGGGCAGCACGGGGCTGCCGGTGCGTTGCCGGCATTCTCCGGCCTCCTTGTTTGAAGAAGCCGGCTGCGTGGCCCCGTATTTTCCCGGCGCGGGGCGCGTGCTTTCAGTGATGCCCGCGTATCACGTTTACGGCTTCGTCTTTTCTCTCCTGCTGCCCCGCATTTTGGGCGTGCCGAACTTTTTTCTGCCCCCGGTGCCGATCGGGAGCTTTTTTCAACTCTTACGGCCGGGGGATGTGATCATCACCTTTCCGTTTTTTTTGGGCGCGATGTTGTCCGCCCTGCGCGGCAGCCTGCTGCCGCCGGGCCTGTCCTTCATGTGCGCCGGCGCGCCCTGTCCGCCGGAAACGCTTCGCGCTCTGCGCGCGCAGGCTTTTTGCCTGGAAATTTACGGATCAACGGAAACAAGCGCCGTGGGCGCGCGCAGCAACGACGGGCCGTATGAACTTTTGCCCTACTGGAGCAGAACGCGCGACGAACGGGGCGAGTTTTGTCTCGCACGCGGGGGGGCGGTGCCTTCCGCTGAACTTTTTCCTTTGCCGGACAGCCTGGAATGGCTGAATGAACGGCGTTTTCTGCCTCTGGCCCGTCTGGACAAAGCCGTGCAGGTGGGCGGCATGAACGTGTACCCCGAACGGGTGGCCGCCGTGCTGCGCGCGCACCCGGATATTGTGGACTGCGCCGTGCGTTTGATGCGGCCGGAGGAAGGATCGCGCCTCAAAGCCTTTATTGTGCCTGTGGATATGAACCCGGTGCGCCTGAAACGGCTTTCCGGCCCGCTGTTCCGCGCCTGGATAGCCGAACGCCTGGCAAGCCCGGCCCGGCCCAGGCATTTTTCCTTCGGCGGGGCGCTGCCGCGCGGCTCGGCCGGAAAACTCCGCGACTGGGACATTTGACATGGCAAACGAGATTGCGCTGATCACGGGGGGAAGCAGGGGCATAGGCCGCGCCGTGGCTCTGCGTCTGGCCGAAGACGGTTTCGACATCTGGCTGAATTACCGCTCGGATCACGCGGCTGCCGAAGAAACGGCCAAGGGCGTGCGCGAGCGCGGCCGAAACTGCCTGCCTCTGCCTTTTGATACGGCGGACGAAGCCGCCTGCCGGGTTGCGTTGGAAACCCCGCTTGCCGAAGGCATTCCCTTTGCGTTGATCAACAACGCGGGATTCGCCCGCGACGGCATCATGGCCATGATGAGCAAAAAAGACTGGAGTGCTGTGCTGGACGTGCACCTGCACGGCTTTTTCCACGTCACGAGCCTGGTGCTGCCGCACATGCTGCGCAGGCGTAAGGGGCGGATTGTCAACATGGCCTCCACCTCCGGACAGAGCGGGGTGGCGGGGCAGGTGAATTATTCCGCGGCCAAAGCCGGGCTTATCGGCGCAACACGCTCTCTGGCGGCGGAAGTGGGCCGGCGCGGCGTGCTGGTGAACGCGATCGCGCCGGGCTTTATCGACACGGACATGCTGAAGGATCTGCCCCTGGACAAAATTCTGCCTCATATTCCGCTGGGACGCCTGGGCAGTGTGGAAGAAGTGGCCGAATGCGCGGCCTTTCTCTGTTCCGAGCGCTCCCGCTACATTACCGGGCAGGTGATTGCCGTGAACGGCGGCATCCATATGTAGGCACAAAAAAAATCGGGGAGTCGCCTCCCCGATTGAAATCGCTCATTCCGCAGGGATCCCTGCGCATTCGTCAGTTCTTCACACCCAAAGCCTCGGCCACGCCCTTGCGGTAGGCCGGATCAATCTGATGGAAGAGTTCAAGCTGGCGCGCAACGATATGCGCGGGCACGCCCATCATGTCTTCCGCGATATTCTTGAAAAATCGCTGCTTCTGCGCTTCGTCGAAAAGGTGGAAGAGCGCCGCCGGCTGCGAAAAATAATCCGAATCTTCACGATGGTTCCAGTGATCCGCCGCGCCGGAAAGCTGCAACGGCGGTTCGCGGTATTCGGGCTGCTCCTGAAAGACGCCGTGGCTGTTGGGTTCATAGCTCACATCGCCGCTGTTGGCGTCGACGCGCATGGCGCCGTCACGATGGTAAACGGCGTGGGGGCAGCGCGGCGCGTTGACCGGAATCTGATGATGATTGACGCCGAGGCGGTAGCGGTGCGCATCCCCGTAGGAGAAAAGCCGGCCCTGAAGCATTTTGTCGGGCGAAAAGCCGATGCCCGGCACCACGTTGGCGGGGTTGAAGGCGGCCTGTTCCACTTCGGAAAAATAGTTGGCCGGGTTTTTGTTGAGTTCGAGCACGCCCACTTCCATAAGCGGCGCATCATTGTGCCGCCATACCTTGGTGAGGTCGAAGGGGTTGTAGGGCAACGAGGCCGCCTGTTCTTCGGTCATGATCTGCACGTAGAAAGTCCAGCGGGGAAAATCCTTGCTTTTCAGGGATTCATAGAGATCCCGCTGGGCGCTTTCCCGGTCGCAGGCAATGATTTGTTCGGCTTCTTTGTTGGTCAGGCAGGCGATGCCCTGTTGGGTTTTGAGATGGAATTTGACCCAGAACCGTTTGTTTTCGCTGTTGATGAAGCTAAAGGTATGGCTGCCGAAGCCGTGCATGTGGCGATACGATTTCGGCAGGCCCCGGTCGGAAAAGTCGATGGTCAACTGGTGCAGAGCTTCGGGCAGATGGGAGAAAAAATCCCACTTGCGTTCGGCGCTGCGCATGTTGGTGCGCGGGTCGCGCTTCACGACATGGTTGAGATCCGGGAATTTCAGAGGATCGCGCAGATAGAAGACCGGCGTGTTGTTGCCGACCAGATCCCAGTTGCCTTCCTCGGTATAGAACTTCATGGCAAAACCGCGGATGTCGCGTTCGGCGTCGGCCGCGCCTCGTTCACCGGCCACTGTGGAAAAGCGGATGAAGAGATCGGTTTTTTTGCCTACCTGGGAAAATATTTTGGCGCGCGTGTATTTGGTGATGTCGTGCGTCACCGTGAAGGTGCCGTAGGCGCCGGAGCCCTTGGCGTGCATGCGGCGCTCGGGGATCACTTCGCGATCAAAATGGGCCAGTTTTTCCAACAGCCAAATGTCCTGCAGCAGAACAGGCCCGCGCGGGCCTGCAGTTGCGCTGTTGTTGTTGTCCGGAACCGGGGCTCCCGCAGCGGTCGTGAGTTTTGACGTAGTCATATGCTCTCCTTTTTGCTAAAAGTTGTCATTCCTAATTAGCTGATATCTTTGATTACAATTAAGATAACCTATATTTAATTCTTTGTCATCAATTTTTTCATAAAACCAGACGCCGCAATCAGCGGAGCAGCAGGAAAAAAACCCCCGCGTTTCTTTGAAAATCAATCTGGTAAAGGAAATTATTTTTGGGGATTGACGGATATGTGTGTATGTGGTAACACGTATTAAAAAAATGTAACACTAAAGTGTGTGCATCGTATTTATGCACCAAGCTCCGCACAGCAGAAAGAGGTCAGGCGTGATTTTGCGTGTTCGCGGCGGATTTTTGCCGCCTTCCACTGCTTCCGGCCTCTTGACGGCGGTTTCTCTTTTTGGCATCGTGCATGCACAAAAGTGCCTTACAGGCTTAATAGGGAATCCCGTTCAAGTCGGGAGCGGACCCGCCGCCGTAAGCCGAATACGCCTCTTTTCTTCATGCGCCACTGGCATCTGCCGGGAAGGCCGAAAAGAAGGCCGGCAAGCCGGAAGACCTGCTTTTGCCGTCATCATTGAAGACGGGCCGCCGGTACGGGCATTGCCGGCAGGTTCATCATTACGGGGATAAATACGCATCTCCTTCGCCGTCCGCCTATGCGGACACGAAGGAGATTTTTTTGTGCCTAATAGAAAATATAAATAATTTCAGCGACATGATCTGATGCGTACTTTGCTGGAGTCAGACCCATTGCTGAACATACAGGTCATCCCCGGCATAACGTCATTTCAGGAAGCCGCGGCAAAAACCCGCACAATCCTGTGTGAAGGCAAAGAAAACCTTTTGTTGATTTCGGGGATAAATGATGGCCGCCGCCTGCAACAAGGATTGGCCTCTGCCGACAGTGCCGTTATCTTGAAAGCATATAAGAATTTTTCTGAAATATTCAAAGTTGTTCAAGAGGCAAACAAGGATAAAAACGCGATTTTAGCTTCACGGGTGGGATTGGATGGGGAAAGAATTTTGCGTGTTTCTGAGTCATCTGTGCAAAACACGCCATATCTTTCCTTGCTGCTCGTTCCCCCTGGCAGAAAGAAAAAAATAAACATTGCGAGAACGTTATTCGAGAGCAACGTGTGAGCATATCAAAAAAAGAAAAAGGAGATGGTATGCGTAAGGTAAATCTGAGTATCGCAGCGGCATTGATTATTCTGTCGGGCATGCTGTGCGGCTTGTCCGTCGCGGAGCAACTCCCCAAGAAAGAAGCCGTGCTCATCGTGGCCTTCGGCACGAGCGTGGAAAAAGCGCGGGTTTCTTATGCCAACATTGAACAGCAGGTCAAAACAGCGTTTCCGGACAAGGAGATCTGTTGGGCCTGGACTGCTCATTCGCTGCTCAAGACCAGTTCGCCGGACAAACCTATGTTCTCCACGCAAGAGGCCCTGGCGAAGCTTGCCGTTACAGGCGTGAAGGATGTTTCCATCCTTTCGCTCCATATCATTCCCGGCGCGGAATATAATGATTTGCTCCAGAACGCCCGCGCCTTTGAAGGTTTGCCGAAGGGATTGCAGCACGTGCGCGTCGCCCCGCCGCTGCTGTACGATACGGACAGCCTGCGCGCCGTTGCTCCTCTTCTTCTGGCGGGCATACCGGCTGAACGCAAAAAGGACGAGGCCGTGTTGTTCGTCGGGCATGGCTCCCATCATCCGGCCGGCGTGTATTATCCGGCTTTGCAGTACTACCTGCAGGCCTTGGACGCCAATGCCTTTGTCGGAACAGTTGAGGGAGATCCCGATTTTGAAGCCGTTTTGAAAGCTCTTAAAACCAAGGGTGTTCGGAAAGTGTGGCTGGCGCCGTTGATGACTGTGGCGGGAGACCACGCCGTGAATGACTTGTTCGGGCCCGAAGCAAACAGTTGGAAAGGGCGTTTTGCCGCGAAGGGCATGCAGGTGCAGGCCGTTGCAAAAGGGCTTGGCGAATACCCGAAGCTCGTCGCGCACTGGCTTGCCGGGTTGAAAAAAATGTCCGGGCAAAAATGACCCGCGTGTCAAATTTGCGCGATAGGCTGTTTTGTTGTCAGATAAATTTTGCGATTGACATTCAATCTCAATTAGGTATTGTAGCTCTCAACCACAGTCATTCAACAGGAAGGAAGGGGCGGTGGAGTTTTTTGCGCACTCCGCCGGCCGCGCCCCGCTCGCTTCGGCCTCAGCCCCGGAGCGAGCGGGGCTTTCAGTCAACCTATGCATGAAGGAAGGTTTCCATGAAAAAACTTGCCGTCTTGTTCCTGGCCGCCGGGCTTGTGCTCGGCAGTGCCGTCGCTTCCCGTGCCATTGATTTCAAGGCCAAAGGCTCGTGGGAAATGTATTTCAACTTCGGGCAGTCCACGTTTTTCAAAAGCCCGCATGATACCCGCAACATGGGATCGAGCACCGACATCTTCGAGCCGGACACCCGCATTCGTCTGCAACTCGACGCCGTGGCTTCGGAAAACCTTTCCGGTACCGTGCAGTTCGAAATAGGCACCTCCACCTGGGGGCGCGGCGCCGAAGGCGCGGCTCTCGGCACGGACGGTGTGATTGTGGAAGTCAAACACGCCTTTCTCGACTGGCTCGTGCCCAACACCGATCTGCGCCTGCGCATGGGGTTGCAGGGCATAGCCCTGCCCAACGCGGCGGGCGGTTCGGCCATTCTGGACGACGACGCGGCCGGAATTGTCGCTTCCTATCAGTTCAACGACAATGTGGGCCTGACCGGCATGTGGGTTCGCCCTTACAACGACAACTATGTGCGCGGCATGGGCGGCGGCCGTGACGCTTCAAACTTTCTGGACAATTTTGACCTCGTCATGCTCAGCGTGCCGCTGACCTTCGATGCGTTTTCCGCCACCCCCTGGGCCATGTACGGCTTTGCCGGGGACAATATGGCGCGGTATCAGCTTGATACGGGCGGCTCGCCCGCCAGCGGCGTGTATGTGCAGCGCGGCCTTTTTCCCGTTGATCTCTCCCAGGGACGCGCAGGCGGCGACCCCCGTTTCCGCAACGGGTATGCCGGCATGTTCTGGGCCGGCCTGCCTGTGACCATCACCGCTCTTGATCCCTTGAATATCGAATTCGACATCAACTACGGCTACAGTTCCGGTTGGGGCCGCTATGACGACGCCCGCGCCCTGCGCGCGGACGAAACGCCCCGCCGCAACGACACCCGGCGCGAAGGCTGGCTGGTGAAAGCCCTGATCGAATACAAGATGGATTGGGCAACGCCGGGCATCTTCGGCTGGTACGGCTCCGGCGACGACGGCAACACGAGAAACGGTTCCGAACGCATGCCCACCATTTCTCCGGGCGCCAACTTCACCAGTTTCGGCCTGGCGGGCTATGACGGCGACTTCAACCGCACCATGATCGGGGAGACGGTGGATACCGGCTACAGCGGCACCTGGGCCATCGGCGCGCAGTTGAAGGATCTTTCTTTTCTGGAAGACCTGACGCACACCCTGCGCGTGACGTATTGGCGCGGCACCAACGATCCGGCCATGGCGCGGGCGCTCAGTGATCCGACCGAACGCCGCAGCTATTTCAATACCGCCTGGAACCAGATGCCCAACGTCGGCGGTCTCTATCTGACCAAGAACGACTATCTGGTGGAATTCAACCTGGACAGCACCTACAAGATTTATGAAAACCTCGACGCCATCGTGGAGCTCGGCTACATCATCAACGGTGTGGACAAGAGCACCTGGAAGTGGACGCAGAACCAGAAGGAAGACGCCTGGAAATGCGCGGTGAACTTCCGTTACAGCTTCTGACTTCCTCAAGCTCATGAATGAAAAAACGAGGGAATCCAAAAGGTTCCCTCGTTTTTGTGTTTTGTGTAGTTGCCGAAAATCGACGACGTCGGTGCCGCAGGAGTTTTCGTTATCTGCCGAGACGGATGAGCTTTTTATGGAGAGAGTGTACTCTTATGGTGCTCGACCGAAATAAAAAGCGAAATCCAACAAAGGCAGGAACGAAAAGAACGCGGCGCCGCAGTTTCACATCTAGGTGAGCTGTTTGATCAGTGTGTCCTTGATGGAATCAATGCTGCCCAGACCGTCAAGTTCAATGTATTTCGTCACGCCCTTGGCGGCCAGATTTTTATAGAAATAGGCGGCGGCCAGGGTGCCGGTCTTGGTGTCGTAATAGATGTCGTGGCGTTTGTTGATGGCCGCCTCGTCCTGGTCGTCCGAACGGGCGGAGAGATCGCCGCCGCAGACGCGGCATTGGTCGCCGGCGGGCTTGATGGCATCAATGAAGATGTTGTTGGGGTGGTTGTTGTTGTTTTTACACAGGCGGCGGCCCATGATGCGGTTTTTTGCCGTTTCACGGGGCAGCAGGATTTCGATCACGTAGTCGAGCTTGATATCAGCGGCCTTGAGGGCGTCATAGAGTTTTTCGGCCTGCACCATGTTGCGGGGAAAGCCGTCGAGCAGCCAGCCGTTTTTCCCTTTGCTCTGCAGGGTTTCGAGCACCATGGGAATGGTGATGTCGTCGGGCACCAGATCGCCGCGGTCGATGTAGGCTTTGGCTTGTTTGCCGAGTTCGGTGCCGCCGCCGATATGTTCGCGGAAAATCGCGCCGGATTCGATGTGAGCGAGTTGGTATTTTTGTTTGACCAGATCGCCCTGGGTGCCTTTGCCGCTTCCGTTCGGGCCGAAAATCAAAATATTCACGCAAGCCTCCTGTGCGAAATGATAGGAATGATCTTTGTGACTTTACGCACTTGTCCGCAAGCTGTCAATATATTTCGCGCATTGACAGACGAAGTCGCCTTGTGAAATAGTGGACAAGCCGTGGCGGGATCGTGCCCTACCCGCCGCAATCTTTACCCTGGAGGTTCGTATGAGGGGATTTCGGTACTGTCTGCTTACGCTGATCTGCCTTGCCTTTACCGCGCCCGCCTTTGCCGCGGACGTGTACGGGCGGTGCGTGGCCTACGACAAGGACACGAAAAAAGTGACCATCATTGAAGACAAGCTCGGCTGGAGCAACCCCAAACGTCCTGAATTCACCGTGCTTCCGGCCAAGGAATTCGTGTTGGCGGAAGACCCCGGCGCCATGACCCCCAAGGGCGGCGGCCGCCTGCGCATTGATCTGGAAAAGAAAGAGATTATTATTTATAACGACAAAGCCAAAAGCATCGATACCTTTGCGGTGGAAATCATCAGCCGCACGGACAATGTGGAGCCCGGCAATGCTCTGGTTGCCGGAAAGACCTTCCCCGTGGTGGACAAAGCAAAGAAGGAAGTTACGATTTATTCGCCCCGGCAGAAGAACGTCTGCACGATCAAGGTCCCCGACAAGTACATGGAACTTGCGGCGGCCGCCTGGGATAACGGCAACGATGTGAAGATCACCTGGCAGGAAGCGGGCAAGGCCACGGCCTTCACCAACCTTTCCAAAGCGAAATAACCTGTGGCCGACAGAGAGACGGAGGGGGCCGCCGGCCCCCTTTTTTATGCACATTTTACGCTTGAAACAGAAAATCTATGTTCATCCATTTGAGCGCCGGGATTGTATTCGCCTACCTGCTGCTGCGCTTTGTGTTGCCGTTGCGCGTCGGCATGGGCGTCAAGACGGCGGCCGCGCTGTTGCTCTTGCTGGTTTCGCAGCAGCATTTTCTCGTGCGCACGTTTTTCGGCAGCTTGTCTTCTCCGGAATTGCCTGCGGCCGTGCTGCTTTTTCAGGGCTGGAGCTTTATTTCCCTGCTTTTTCTTTTTGTTTTGATTCTGGCCGGCGATCTCGTCTCCCTGCTGCGCCTGATCACGCGGCGCATCAAGCCCAACCCGCCCCCGGCCTTTTCGCCGGATAGGCGGCGGGCGTTCATCGCCTGCCTGGCTGTGGTGCCGGCGGCCTACGGCGTGGAACAGGCGGTGGAACTGCCCGGCGTGCTCGAGACCGAAGCGCGCCTGCCCCGCCTGCCTGCGGAATTGGACGGCCTGAATCTGGTGCAGGTCAGCGACCTGCACGCCGGCCCTCTGCTGCGGGAACCGTGGGTGAAAGGAGTGGTGGAGCGGGTCAATGCCCTCAAGCCGGATCTTCTTCTCTTCACGGGCGACATGGTGGACGGCACGCCTTCCCGTCGGATCGAAGATGTCGCACCGCTCAAGGATTTGCGGGCGCGCTTCGGGATATACGGCTGTGTCGGCAATCACGAATATTATGGAGATTATCCCGCCTGGATGCGCACTTTTCCCCGGCTTGGCCTCAAGCTGCTGTTGAACGCCCACGAGACGTTGACAATACGCGGCAAGAACCTGGTTCTGGCAGGACTCACCGACATCGCGGCCGCGCGCTACGGCCTGCCCACACCCGATCTTGAGGCGGCCCTGGCGGGCGCACCGGAAAACACGGTGCGCATCCTGCTGAACCACCGTCCCGAGAACGCACGGAAGCACGCAAACGCGGGTTTTGATCTGAAGCTCTGCGGACATACGCACGGCGGCCAGATTCTGGGCATGAACCGTCTGGTGGCCCGCTTTAACGACGGGTACCTCTACGGCTGGTACCAAATCGGAGCAATGCCCATGTATGTCAGTTCCGGCGCGGGCCTGTGGAACGGCTTCCCCGCCCGTTTGGGCGTGCCGTCGGAAATCGTCCGCATTGTTTTGCGCCGCGTTTGAAGGCGATGCGGGCTTTTGCGCGGGGGCAAAGATGAGCCCTTTTCATTGCGGCGGATATGGTATAATATCTACAGAATTACCTGCATTGTCGGCGCGCGACGCCTGTTGCGCGTTCTACGTTGAGGCGGATGTTACGGGGATTTTCGCATGAAGCGGCTCCTTTCCTTCTCGTTTCAGCACAAGGTTGCTCTCGTCTTCCTGTTGCTGATGAACATCCCCTTTCTGGTGACCGGCTATATGGCGAAAAACCTGACGGAACGCACGATCCTTCAGGAAAAGCACAACAAGCTTCTCGCTTTTGTCCGCATCCTGGACACGCGTCTCGGCCCCGGCGGCTATACGGCCCTGCTGCGCAGGCATAATGCATTGAGCGCCCCGCGTGAGGAAAAAATACGTATCCTCAACGGAGAACTTTCCAAAGTGACGGACGAGGTGGGCGCCTCCTCCCCCGGTCTGGGGGTGGGCTATTATTCCTCCGACCTGGACGCCATCATCACCTACGGCCCTTCCTCCTCCTTTGCGCACATGGTCGGCCGCTCCATCGCCTTTGACCATCCCGGCCGCATTGCCATGCGGGAGAACAGGGAGATGGTGCAGTCCGGCAGCATGGTGCGCGGGGATATCATGAACGCCATGCGCCCCATCGTGCGCGAAGACGCGGTTATCGGCTACATCTGGGCCAACGAACTCACCACGGACATCAAGGCGCAGATAGGCGAAATGACCCGCAATATCTTCCTGGTCATGTTGATCTGCTTCGGCCTGACCTGCGTCGTGTTGATTTTTCTTGCGCGACGCACAGTGCGCGATGTGGATCGCATCATCAAAGGCGTGCGCGAGATGCGGTTCGATCTCACCAAACGCATCGACATCGCGGACGGCGAACTCGGCGAAGTGGCGAGCAGCATCAACGCCATGGCCGCGGACATCAACCGCGCCGGCGAAGAGACCAACAGGGCGATCTTCGTGCTGCAAAGCGTTATGAGCAACGTGGATGCCACAGTCTATGTCTGCGACCCGAAAACAAAGGTACTGGTCTACGCCAATGACTATCTGTGCCGCCTGCTGGGCAGGGACGATCTGCAGGGCAGGCTTTGCCACGAAGCTCTGCAGGGCAACCCCGAGCCTTGTGACTTCTGTCCGCAAAAGCACCTGTTCGATGAGGACGGCAATCCCATCTTCACCTCCGTGCGCTGGGAAATACACAACAAAGTCATCGGACGCGACTTTTTGGTGACGGATCGGCTCGTCACTTGGCACGACGGCAGGCTGCTGCACATGGAAGTCGGCACCGATGTCACCGAACGCAACGCCCTGGCCCTGGCCGAGGCCGCCAACCTGGCCCAGCGGGATTTTCTGGCGCGCATGAGCCATGAAATACGCACGCCCATGAACGGGGTGCTGGGCATGACCCGCCTGGCCATGCAGGCCGATCCCCCTCCGGCACAATTGGAATATTTGAAAAAAATCCAGGCTTCCGCCTCGTTGCTGCTCGGCATTATCAACGATATCCTGGATTTTTCGCGCATAGAGGCCGGCAAGCTCACCATAGAAAAGCAACCCTTCAGAGTGCGCGAAATGGTGGACAACGTGCGGGAACTCATAGCTCCCCGCGCGGATGAGAAACTTCTGCAGTTTCATGTCGACATTGACGATACGGTGCCCGAATACGCGGTGGGCGACGGCCTGCGGTTGTCGCAGGTGCTGCTCAACCTGCTCGGCAACGCCTCCAAGTTCACGCAGGAAGGTTCCATTTTCCTGCGCATGCGGGCCGCGACCCTGCCTTCCGGCCTGCTGCGTCTCGACTGTTCGGTGGAGGATACCGGCATCGGCATGACCGAGGAGGAGCAGGCCGCGCTCTTCAAGCCCTTCACCCAGGCGGACGCCTCCACTTCCCGCAGGTTCGGCGGCACCGGGCTCGGCCTCTCCATCAGCAAGGCCCTTGTGGAACTTATGGGCGGGACGGTGAGCGCAACGAGCGAAACGGGCAGGGGAAGCGTTTTTTCCTTTCACGTTGAACTGGAGCCGTATGACGGCGAGCCGCATCCTCTGGACGAACTGGACAGGGCGGTGGAAGAGCGGCGTTACGACGGCTGCCGCTTCCTGTTGGTTGAAGACAACGAGATCAACCAGGAAATCGCCCTGGCCCTTCTTGCGGATCTGGGCGCCGAAACCGATGTGGCGGAAAACGGGGAAGAAGGCGTCAAAGCTTTTGAAGCCAAGGATTACGACATCATCCTCATGGATGTGCGCATGCCGATTATGGACGGTCTGGAGGCCACACGGCGCATCCGGGCCTCAGCCAAACACGACGCCCGCAGCGTGCCCATTGTGGCCATGACCGCCAACGCCATGCGGGAGGATCGGGAAGCAGGCGAAGCCGCCGGCATGAACGCTTACGTTGCCAAACCCATCGATATCGACGAGCTCAAACACGTGCTCTATCAGAAGTTGCGGGGGGGCACGCCATAGAGCAGTCATTGCTCCGCCGTCATTGCCTTCCGATTTTTTGAAGTTTCACATGAAGTTTTGACAGGGCGTCCTCGTGTGTGGCGCGTCGGTTCGTGAGCATGCGCATGCCGGCAAAGGCTGCGACAGCGCCGGCCAGCAACGCCGCGCCCATAAGCGGACGGTAGAATATCCAGCCCAAAGCGATAACGATCAGGCCGCAGAACAGGCTCAGGCCGAAAGCGGTCAGGCCCGCGCCCGCATTCAGGATGCTGCCGATGAAGGGCACAAGATCGCCGATGACGCCGAGTGGCCTCAAAATAAGATACCAGCCCGCAAAAAGTCCCAGCACGCCGAGACCGCGCAGTATCCAGGCCAATGTCGCGTTTTCCCGTTGCGCGGTGTTGAACATGGCGGACGCGTCGGGCAGGCCTGGCTGCAGCATATAAATGCTCCGTTTGCCGTCGCGCACTGAAAACGGCACAAAGGTGTTCCCCTGCTGCCGGGCTGCGACGCCGACTTCCTGTTCCGGGGCGTAGTGATACGTGATGCGCAGATCGCCGACTTCCGGGGCGTCCGGGTTCTTTCCCACAAAAATTTGCCCGCGCGCGGCCACAAAATTGTCGGTCGAGGGCGGCGCTTCGGGCAGACGCAGGTTTTCCCGGGCCGGGAGATTCAGCAGACCCTCCGGTAAGCTGAATGCGCCGAGCTGCGCCTGGGGCGCCTTCAGTGTCAGAGAGGAATACGGCATGGCCGCGGGGTTGGCGTGTCCCTTGGGTTCGTGAAAACGGGAAGAGTCGTTGAGAGAAGAACCCCATACCCTGGAATAGGAATACGTGGTCTCCGTGGTCACGGAACCGCCGAGCTGTTTGGTTTCTTTGGTGTGCTTTGTTTCCTTCCATTGGAACATTTCCGCCGTGCGCAGCAGGATCAAGGCCCTGACCTCCACAAAGGGGAAATCCGGATCCGCGATTACTCCCCCGGCAAGCGCCCCGCCGGAAACATGTACCAGCTTGCCCTCGTTTTCAGGCAGCACGCGATCCGAGGGCACGGAAATCACCAATCCGGCCCCTTCGGCAAGCCCCTTGGCGGTGAGCACCGCGCGGCCCTCGTTCCACCAGAGCAACACGGCCCCGGCAATCACGAGCAGCAGACCGACAGCAATGCCCGCAGAGGCGTTCTTGAGGCGGGAAAACCAGGATTGGCCCGTAGCGACGGTGTGCTCGTCCATAGCGTTCCTCCTGCGGAACGTCGTGAAAACCGGGTTTTTCCAAACAGCCGCGGCAATATAGGCGTGTGTGTTTATAGTGTAAACAGCCAATTTAGTACAGAAGATTATTTTTCCAGGATAGACGGAAGAGCGGCGCGCAGCCCGATATGAAAAATTTCAAGTCTACCGCGCCGCAAGGTTCATACCCATTTCCATTCTCGGCCTGCTTCAAAATCGCCAGAATCTGGCTGTCGGAAAATCGGGACGTTTTCATGCAAAATCTCCGTGCTGCTTATTCTCGGAAATTCTACTTGCAAACGCTGTTTTTTCGGAGAGATTACCGACTATGGCGTGTTTTGCTTTTTTATGCCCGCTGCAGAAGACACGCACGCATTCAATTTTGCATAGCCTGTATTGTTGGGATGTGAATCGAACGTGTGGAAGTCATTCTTTTCCAGTATGCATGTATGCAGGTTGATATTATTTTCTTTGGCAAACGCAATGATATTTTGGCTGGCGCGGCTCCATTGGGGGGGAGTTCCAGCTTCATTCTTCATTGTCACCAAGATCAAAAAACCCGGCGTTTCTCCGGAAAATAACAGAATTTTTAGCGCGTTAAGGTTTCTGGCGCAGACATCACGCCCAACAGCCTCAATAGGAATATTCGGGACCCGTGTTGGAAGGTCTTTGGTGTGGACATCACGCCCGGCAGTCTCAACAGGAATATTTGAGGTTCGTGGTATGATGAAATTTTCTTTAATATACCTGTAAATGATAAATATGGCTGCGGAACGCTTTGCGATAAGTTTTATATTATACTTTAGTTCAGTAATGTTTTTAAGGTCCAAGCTGGAGTTCTTTTTATCATAAAAATCTTGTGCAGCCGTTTTTGTTTGCTCTTCGGTATTATTCGCAAAATCATATCCGTAAAAATCTCCGTGTGACCTGCTGCAATCTCCAAATCGTAAACATTGTAACGTATCTTCGTCAAAATTCCATATATTTCTATTTAAATCATCTCCAATTATAATAGCGTTGATGGTTGAGAATTTTATGCCTTCCAATTCCAAATGTTCCTTCAGTTCACGCCACTGCATTGGGCCTGTACCTAAGATTCCTCCATTTATGAAGTTCCTGTTTTGCTGGAATGCTAAATTGTCAAAGTCATAAAACCATGGCATGGCTCCTTGTCCTTCTGTAAAAGAATCACCGAAGATAATTTCTGCTTTTTTTGAATTATCTATATCTCTATTCTGTACTAATCCCAAGTTATTTGTTTGAATTATATAATCGTACTCCATGTGTACATTTTCATCTACGTAGTATGTTTTTGATATGATATTTTTATTTGGGTAATATTTAAAATATGAATTTATATTTTGAAAATTTTCCCCTTTTTCAAACATCATGATTCTGTTTGAAAAATTTGTCACTTCAAGAGGGTGCCCAATTGTTATTCTGACGAGGAACTCTAAGATGAAAAATGATATGACTGAAGAGACAAGCACGGTAAGGATATTCTTATGCATAATTGTTTTATGTGTATGATGTTACGGGGCAAGAATAAGGTTCAGGGTGGACCTGTACCAACGAGGTGCGGCGGGGGGCATACACTTGGGTATAAACTTCTTGGGAGGGGTATAAATTTCGTCGAAATTTATACCCAGTTGAGGTGGATTGTCCAGGCCTTTGCCGGTCTACGGCGGAAACAACAAACCCGGAAATCCTTGTGTATCAAGTCTTTCCGGGTTTTGCCGTTCTTCTCAGAACACTGTCATGGTGGGGCGGGGACTATAATATCAGACATTTAATACTGTGTCATTACTGGGTATTATTGCATGCATTGCCATTCGATGCCAACAAAAATACCAACAGTTTTTTTCTATGCTGCTTTAACCGCCCGACTCACTTGCATGGCCGTCCAGGTGCTTCCTTGCTTAGTGGGTATGTCGGCAAAGTTCAAAGTATCAGCCACGCGTTGTAAACTCAAGCCCTGCTTGCGTAAACGCTTCATGTGGGCAATGATTTCCTGTTCTTGTGGATTCTCCACCAAACTCGCGTCCTTTTTCTCCACCAAACTCGCGTCCAAAACATCATAACCGTAAGGAACATGCCCGCCGGTCTTTTCACCGCGCTCTTTCTTCCGGGCCAGGGCCGCCCGCGTCCGTTCCCCGATAAGCCCGCGCTCCATTTCGGCAAGCGCCGCCGTCAGAGTGAAAAAGAACTTACCCATTGCCGACTGAGTATCAAGGCTTTCGTGGATGGAATGCAGGGCCACGCCGCGCCGGTCAAAGTCTTGGGCCGTATTGAGGGCGTCCACAGTGCAACGGAACATGCGATCCAGTTTCACGATGATAACCGCGTCAATTTCCTTTCTGTGGGCCTTTTTCAGCACTTGCTGGACTCCGGGCCGTTTAAGGTCTTTTGCGCTCTTTCCGGCGTCCTCAATGATTCCCACAAGCTCAAGGTCTTTGGTCAGGGCATAGGCTTCGATTTTCGCCCGTTGCGCATCCAGGCTGATGCCGTGGGCCGCCTGTTCCTCAGTGGATACTCGGATATAGCCGATAGCCTTCATGGCGCTATCCTCCGATGTTTATGATTATTCCTGTGCCATCCTGTTTAATGACGCGCATTTTTTTCACGGAAGTAAGCTCCGTACCGTGGTCAGACTGTTCCATGACAATGGCTAAGGCTTCTAGGGCGTTGCACTGCTCCACAAAAGCCGCCGTTGCTTCCATGATGAGTTGGGCGTGCTTTCGCATCCCCGCATGATGGCTTGATATGATGGCATCGAAGTAACTGGCCGCGCGGCACTCGTCAGGTTTGGGGGCGAAACTCTTTTCCACATCAGTCGCAAGTTTTTCTAGCTTACGCGAGAACTGACAGCCTTCGTTGAAGGCGGTCGCGGCGGCTGAAGCTGAGGTGGAAGCAGCGTTTTTGAAGTCGCGCGTTCGTAGGAAGTTGATACGAATAGGTAATATGTTGGGATCGGATGGCGTGGGATCGTCATGCGGCAACCCAACGAATACATGAGGAATGGCGGGCAAGTCCGTAGGCGGGGTCACGTCGAAAACGTTATCGTTGCCGTTGCTTCCATCATCAAAGCTGCTTAAATTCGTCTGAGCCATGATTGCACCTCGCTTGTGCTTTCAGGTTAGGCCCTCGGTCTGGTGTGTCTAGCACCGCCGGGGGCTGTTTATTCGTCTTTGAACCAATCCTTGTAATTATCCACCTTGCCAATCACGAAGACTGCTTTTTCGGAGTTGCTCTTGATGCTCAACGCAATTCCCTTTTGCCCGGAAACCTCTTCAACGCTCTGGTAAAAATCCCGGTAAGCCCTCTTGTGCAGCTTGGTCACGCCAAACCAGCGATAAAAATCAATCCATTCTACCTCATTCCAACCTCGCTTTAGAAGCCTTTCAATAAAGGCTGTCATCTCTTCTTCGTGCCGCCGTTCCATAGGGTTTTCCTCCTGTGTTAATTTTCGTTTATTTTTGATTAGCATGTGTATTAAAAAATAGCAAGTTTATTTTTAAATAAAAACTCTAATTTTGTAAATCTGCTTTCTGGTAGTCACTTGGATTCCCCACAAATCAAGAAAAGATCTGTAGGCACAGCATGTTAAATAAATTCCCCCTTGCCAAAGAGGCAAAAGCCCGGCAAACGCGATCCAATAAAGTTTTTTGGGGCACACAAAGCCCCAAGCACTTAAAGCCCGGGGCCTATGCGGAACGGGTTGCCCCGCGTTTACGGCGTCCGCTGCGCCAGGTTCAGCCTTTTTCCGGGTAGGAAACCCGCCGTCTTAATTGGCCGTGCGGCATTTGATCAGTTACACGGCTTTTCAAGGCTGTACCAATGGGCGGTCGGGGCCGTGCCCTGGAAGATTGACGGCCCCTGGTGGAAAGTTATGCCGGTTCAGCAAGGCCGGAAAGCCGCGCCGCCGCCTTGGGGTGGAAAATGGCGAAGCTGCAAATCCACTCGATCAAAGTCTGATACCAGACATCCACAAGGCCCTGGTCAATGACTTCCATCGGCCCGGCCTGCAAGCCGCTTACCCATTCCTGTACGCCGAAGCGGGCCGCGTAAATGCTGGTGGTGTCGCCGGTTTCGTCAAAGCCAAGGATCGGGTTGCCGCTGGCGTCTTCTTCAATGATGCCAATGGGAATGCCCGCATAGGCCGGAATCTGCCGCCCGAACACGTCAGACACGGTTTCCACGGCCTGGCTCTGGGAACGCATGGACGCATTCAGGGCGCGGCGCATGTCCTTGTTCATAAAGAGCATGTCCGGGGTGCCGGATACTGTGTCAATAAGCTTGTCCACAGCCGCGCACAGATTGGTTGCCCCGCTGCCGTCGATCACCTGGGGGCCGGTCAGGCGCTTTTCCAGGCCGTCAAAGCCTTTGGGGTCGGCGGCGCTGTCGCCTTTGAAAAAGGCTTTGGTGAAGTCCAGGGCCGCCGCCTTGGCCTTCATGGAGTCCTGCACGGCGCGAAGGTCGTTCACCTTGCCCTGCGTCTTCACAAGGGCGCGGTCAACCTTGCTGGTACCGCCGAAGATTTTCAGGACTTCCACCATCGGCTGCACAACGCCGGTGGATTCGCTGTAGGTTTCGTTGTAATCGCGGAATCCGATGCCAGGCAGGGTCTTTTCCCGGTTCCATTGATAGGCGTTGCCAGCCACATCAAGGAAGGGCATGACCATCAAAACGGGGCTGGTGCGCGGGAAGGTTTCCACAACGCCGCGCTGCAAGGGGTTCTGAATAAGCTTGGAAGCTTCGGCAAGAGTCAACATAGTTCTTTTCTCCTATCGGCTGCTGTAGCCCGCGCTCATCATCTGAACCGGGGTCAGGCCGGATAAATCTTGTGTGGGTTTCGCTCCGGGGCGTTTGCTGCCGGGGCTGTCCGGTTCGCCGCCGCTGCCGCTTTTCACGAAAAAGCCTTTCTGCCTGGCTGCGTTGATCCAGCGGATTTTTTCCGCCGGGGGCAGATTCGGCACCAGCTCGCGCATGTCTTCCGGCAAGGTCGCAATCACTTCCTCCACAACAGCGGCAAGAGTATCTTCCGCTGCCTTGCGGGCCTCCACCACTTCCTTGAAGCGGGCATACGGCACGCTATTTTCAGACTGTGGCGGGTTGGCCGGGTTCTTGGGGGCTTCGGGTTGCGCCGGGGTGTTTTGCACGTCCTGCGGGCTTTTTTGCGCGGTTTTCACGGTGTCGGCATCGGGGGCCGGGGCCTGGGGTTGCTGCACGCCGTTGACGGTGGCGGAACCGGGATTTTCAATGCTCATATCTTCCCCCTTTACGCCGGGTTGGCGGAATTGTTGTAGTCAGTGGGTACGCCTGGGAAATTGCCGAAACGCGGGGTATAATCGTCCGCTGTATCGGTAAATTCTTTGAGTTCGGCCCGGATTTCCCGCAAGCGGGTTTTGGCTTCTTCCCTGTTCAAGTCGGGGTTGCGCTCGATCATGATGTCCACAGGGCTTATCAATCCCTTGTCCATCAACAGTTCCCATTCTTTGGCCTGCTCATACCCGGAAAGAACGGGCTTCGGATCGTAGAAGTCAACTCGAAGGGTGGCCGCCTCGTTCATGGGCCGTTGCGGGTTGTGGATGTTCCAGACAGTGCGGAACAGGGCAAAAAGCTGCTGTTCGTAGCCCGCAAAAAGGGCAATATCGTCGCGGCGCTGTTCTTCAAGCTCGGCATTGCCCACAACCTTGGAAATGCCGCTTTCCTGGGTCGGCTGCGTGCTCATGCTGGACGCGGGCAAGCCGTTGGTCACGGCGGCCTGCTTCAACAGAAAATCCACCAGGGCAAGTATGTCGGCAATGGGGGCGTTAGGGGCCGCAAAGCCGAAGTCCGCGCCTTCCGGCAAGCCGATATAATCGCCAGGGCCGAATTTCAGTTCCGGCGCTTTGCCGTCTTTACCGCCCGCGCCCTTGGTGAATGGCACGCCGAAGCCCTGCAAATCCGCCGTGAAACTGAGCGCGGTCAGGCGGCGGTTGACTTCATCCTGAATGGTCATCAGGTCAGCCGCGCCGGGAAGCCAGAAATTCTCTGTGGGCGCATGGGAAAAGACCGGCACAAAGGGAATCACGCCGTAGGGGTTCGGCTGCGCTTCCAGCACGTTTCCCCGGTAGTCAAGCCGCTGGTATTCTTCCGCCGTCCACAGGTCGTATTCAATTTCATCCGTTCGCCCGCTCTGGTCGAATGTCACCAGCACGGCTCGGAGGTCTTCCGGGGTGTCGCCCGTGGTCACGTCCAGCACATCGCCGGTCAGCACGTCCAGATCCATCTTGCCGTCACGCCAGACAGGCCGAAGCATGATTGTGCCAAGAAGCTTGCTGTAGCGGTTCGCCAGCTTCATCTTGACGGGCAGTTGTGCCGTAGTTTCAATTTCCGCATAAATCGCTTTGTCTTCCGGCCCGCCTTCCACGACGCGCACGGCGTCTTGCAGGTAGACAGTGGCCAGGGACTTCACGATTTTTTTGACCACATTAATGAAGGCCGGGTGATAGCGTTCCGGCTCCGCATGTTCGCGGGCAAGCTGTTCCAGAATGTACGGAACCTGAACGTCATTGTAGTAGGCCAGCATCCGCGCCGCTTCGTTCTTTCGCCGCGTGTCAGCCTCGCGCATTGCCCTGCGGTATGTTTCCCGCACAATGCTTTCAGCCTGAGAAGTTGGATACATGCGATAGACTCCTGTGATCATAGTGCATATTTTTTATGTAAAGTCAAACAATATCAATATTATACTGTGTTAGACGATATTAGATTGCCCTGTATGACCGTATTCCGCTCATGTTGACCATCGACTGATAGAATTGCGGTAGCTGCAACTCGCTTTCCACATTGCGGCCCATATATTGGCGATACATGGAATCAACTTTCCTATGCGCCGGGCAATCCTGTGAACACAACAGAACCATATCGCCGCTGCGGAGGTAGCACAGGGGGGCGTGCTGCGACTTGCTACGGCAGATCACGGCGTCCAGGGTGTAGGCGGCAAGTTCCTGCTGCCGGAGGCTGTAAACGGCCCAACAAAGGGAATACACGCGGTCATCATGCCACTTGTCGGAGCCGAAACGGGGTTGACCGGCTTTGAGCTCGTATAGAAAGGTTTCCATCTCTCGCGCCAAGTCTTTGAGCGTGTTGGAGAAGTGAAGCCGTCCTTCCTTGGCGATGCGGTACAGTTCCATAAAGGCCGGAACCTGGGCCGTGTTGGTGGCGTGAATGATTTCTGTGGGCAACTGGCGCTCAACCGCCCATGTGGCAATGTCCTGGGCGTTGTAAGCTTCGATGCAGATATTTTTCAGGTCGTAGGCTTCCTTGTCCGCAATAATGGCCTTCTTGATAAGCGTTCCAAGGCTTCCAAGGATGCTTTGCTGATTCAAGACGTAAAAATCAGGCTCCCGGCCGTTTTCCCCGGCCACTTTGGCAACGGAAGTCCAAATTGTACTGTCGCCGTGCAGGCTGCCGAAGTACGCCCGGTCAAGCCCGCCGCCACAGACAAAAGAGCGTCCGCCCGCAATGGTGGTCAGGTCTTCCGGCGTGAAGGGGGCAGGAAGCCGATCTTGCGCCCGCTCAATGTCAGCCAGAGCAAAGAGATTGTTTGACGCCGCTCCGCGCTGGTTCAAGTGCTGTGTGGCAAAGACGGCGGGCAAAAGTTGTGCGGCACGGGATTTCAGCCAGTCGCGGCGAATCCAGGGCGGACTTTTTTCCAGGGCTTCGGCCAGGTCGCGGTATTGGAGACGATGCACAAAAACAGTCGGGTCTTCGCCGGTTTCCTGCAACTGTTCCAGCCGGTGGAGCGGGCCGCCAATGGCGTCCACCGTCGAATCCACCAAAAGCCAGGAATTGAGGGAGTCACCAAGGCTTGAGGCAAGCACTTGCATGGCCTCATCATTGGCCGCCGCATGAATTTCCGAACACCAGCCAACAGTGATTTTTTCGCCATACAGCCCGGCCACGTTGCAAGACATGGTGCGCATGGTGTTTTGCAGGCGCGGAAACTCAAGCTTGAACATCTGAACATTGTCGCGGCCTATCAAGCTCAACAGGAAAGGCGTGTTCAGGACGATTTTCTTGACCAGCCCGAAGCCTACGGACACGCTTTGCCGCTCAGAGTTCGCAATGCACAGGATATTTTCGCCCACAAAGTTGCAGAAGCGCCAGAGAGCCAGCAAGCCCATAATCGTGGTTTTCGAGTGCCGCCGGGGGTAGGAGAGCGCGATTGTGGTGTACTTCCAGGTTTCGTCCGGGTTTTGAACCAGAGCCGCCCGGATTGCCTCTTCCTGAAAAGGAGCGGGAACGAATATTTCAAAGCCGCCACGGGCCGAAGGAACACGGGGCTGAATATCCGCAATCCATTGCAGAAAGCCGTCCGCGCCGTTGCGCCACGCCTTGACCTGGGCCGCCGTGAATCGCTTCTGTGCCATGCCCGCGCCTGCCTATTGCACCTTGGCCGTGCCGCTGGCTGCTAGGCGCATGTCCTTTTCCGCCAACAGTCTGAAATACTGGCCGGGCTTGCAGTTGTGACGCTGGCAGAAATCCCAGACGTGTTCCGCAAGGTGGCGCTCCATTTTGAAATTCATCTTGGCCGGACGGGGTTCCATTCGTACCGGGCCGTCCAGGTCAGAAGGCAGAGGGTTCAGGTCAGGGGCGGGCAGGCCGTGATCCTTCCTGTATTCAGCCTGTGCAAGATCTGCTTCTCTCAGCAAGGCAATAGGAATCTCTTTATCTACAATTCTAAGGTGTTCCAGCGTTTCTGCCAAGGCAACTGCTTGTGCAGAATAGTCAGGGGCAAGTTTCAATGTGCCGATCACCTCTTTGACTGTGGAGAAGGCGGCCATCAGGGCCGAGGTAAGCTGGCTTTTGTTCATGGTGTTATCCTTTGGGTTAAAGTTACGCGGCACCGTCGTCTCCGTGGGCTTTGACAATCAGCTTGAATCGCTTCCGGGCCGATTCAAGATACTGCCGCAGGAAAGACCAACACACATACTCAGCGCCCGCCCGTGAACCGGCGAACATGAACGGGATACGGTGCCGGGCCATAAAGGCCGTAACGCTTTGACAGGCTGAATGCGGGTTCAACTGACTACGGTACTGCCCGCCCGCAAGGTCAGACCACGCCGCTTCTATGACAACGGTGAAAGCATCCAAGGCCGCCGCCCGCTGCATCTCCCGCTCGAATCGCTCCCGCTCCCGGCCAAGGCAGGCCACAAGGTCAGGCAAGCTCTTGCGCTCCACCGCCACACGGTCAGTCAGCCCGGCAAGGGAGTAGTCGCCAGTGTCTAGGCTGCCCGGTTCCGTTTCTGTTCCAGCGTACTTCTCATGCTGGAAGGCGAAGGGGGCTTGCTCTCTGGTATCAATGACTATCCGCATTGCGTTGCGCCTCAAGGATTAAAGTGCTTAAGTCCATTGCGCCTTGCTCCCCGTCAATGGGCGGTTGGCCTGTGCCTTCGCGCTCAAGGGAGGCCAGCACGCGCGCCGCGCTGATAGTCGCCCGCTGCAATTCCGGCCAGGTCTTTGCAATCAAAGGATGGATCGCGCCGTCATCGCCTATCAGCTTCACGCCGGGGCCGGTCAGTTCCCGAAGCACGGCGGTCATGATGGTGGCGTTGGCCGCCAGGGTGTCACGAACAAGCCCCTTTGCCGCTTCCTGTGGGGCCTGGGCAATGGCATCACGCAAGGCAATCATGTCCTGGGCGGCCCTGGTGCGGTTATCAAGCCGGTTGTCCTGAATCGCCAGGGCAAGGCTTTCCGCCGATTGCGGCCGCAACTTCTTGCTTCTGCATCGCTTCTTGCCCTGTTCGCCGCTATCGGCCTTAGGCCTCTTGGGTTCTTTGCCGTGATTGTTCGATTTTCCGGTCATGTGGTGCCGCCTTTATTCCTTTTATCGCTTGCGCTGAAATCCCTGTTCCGCCTTGGTTCTGACTGTTCCGCGTAACACTTCGGTCGATGTGTTATGATGTCCACAGGTGAGAAGCGGAAACGCCCTGGAAAAATTCGCTGTTCCCTGGCTGGAAAAGAGAACGTATTTTTTTGGTCATAGCCTTGCGGGTTTGACGGGTTTAGAGAGTTTGTTTTCATAGCTTCTATATTTTTCGCACTGCTAAATTTTTATGGGGTATGGGATTGAAGCCGTAAAAGTCGCTAAATCCGCTAACCTTCCTCAACCGCCCAAACAGCGCCGTTTCTTTCCTCTCCAAACTGAACGAATCGTAAGTTATTGATTCTGCGTTCTTTATGTTTGGCAAGCCATTTGCCTACAGCTTTTGAGTTCAAGCCATTCCGGCTGAAAATGGCATCTTCCAGTGCTTCAACCAGTTCAGAACTGCCGAATTTTGAATCAAGCACCTCTCTGACCAACACCTTTTTATTGCCAAGCGCCTCATGCCAGGCCGTCAACACAGCCTTGAGGGATTCGCGTACCGGGTCGTTGGCGTCGATTTCCTTCCGGGTGTCCAGGGGGTCAGGCAGGCCGATCCAGACCACGGCGCCGCGTACAAGACCGCTCCATGCTTCAAAACGCCCGTACGGCGGTAACTGCGGCTTTGTTGGGGAAAGAGAGAAGGCCCGCAAGATGGTAAGCCCGGCTGTCACCAATTCGGCACGGTGGGCCGGTACATACTCGTCAAAGTTGCGCTTGAAAGTCCGTTCCTCCGGGCGCTCAACTTGGGCATCCATCTGACAGAGCAAAAAGCGGGTGGTGATGTCGCCCTTCATGGTCAGGTTGTTGCCGGTGGCCGCCCATGTCACGTTGGTTGAAACGCTCTCCATCTGAGACTTGCCAAGTGTCCGGCCTTTGTAGGTCGGCTCTGTCAGCACAGTGCAAAGGGTTTCCCCGGCAAGAGGCTGCTCCAGGTTATCCAGAACGACAACACCCGCGCCTTCGGCAAGGAGGGAGAAAACTCGCTTGTGCATCTCGGCCTCGTCGATGCTGTAGCTGATATTGTCCGCCGAATACCCGTAGGCAATAAGGCTAGCCAGGTTCGCAAGCCGCGTTTTGCCGGTAGCCATTACGGTTGCGCTTATGGCAAAGCCGGGGGCGGTGGGGAGGCTGCGCCGGACAAGGGCGGTCAGAAGAAAAGCGAAAGCAACGGCGCGGTCAGCATCGGATTTGAAAGGAAATTCGCTGATCACATCCAAGAGCAGGGCTGCCGCCTGTTCCGCGTCCTGTCGGGTCGGGTTCTGCGGTATGGCCGGGAATTTTACGCCGCACGGATCAAAATAGATGCCGGTGGCCGCGTCGTATCCGGGCTGGTCGAGTATGGAGCCGTCCGCCCGCAAAGTAGGGGCGTTGGTGGTGCCGTTCAAAAGCCAGACGCGATATTCGCCGGACAGCTCCAAAAGGGTATCGGCTACCTTTTTCGGGCAGGCGCACGGAACAAAATCTTGCTTGCGCTCGTTCCATTTCTGCCAGTTGGCGATTTCGGTCAGGTGCTTTTGTAGATAGTTGACACCCACAGGGTAGATAGACGGCGCTTCCGGGCTGCGGGAAGTTCCTTGCCTGGGGGTAATCGTCACAGCCTTGCCGACGCGGACAAGCCCGCCACGTTGGAAAATCGGCCTCGCGTTGCCGCTCTTATTGGCCGCGATAATGGCGCCTTCCGCCTGCTTCACGATTTCCGGCAGTTGGGCTTCATTCCAGGTCAGCATGGGGAGGCCGCTGTTGTGCTGCGCTTGTGGCTTTTCCTGTCGCTGTTGCCTGCGTTCCTGGTAGACTTCGCCTATTCCCTCAATAGCGGCCTGAATTGTGCGCTTCAGGTAATCTTCGGGATTGCTTTTTCGCTCAATTGTTTCATAAAGTCCGCTGCTGCGGAAAATGCGTTCCATGCGGGCCGGGTCTTTGCCTGTCCAGAAGGCCAGCTTATTGCACAAAGCTTGATCTGCCTCAGATTGGCTTGTGTAGCTTACCCAATCGCCGTTCATGAGCCGCCGAAAAAGATCGCCATCTCTGGCTGCCTGGGCTTTGGCAATCAGGGCGTTGTCATCCAGAGACACAGGGCGGGGCGGGGCGCTGCTGCTGGCTTGGGGCATTCTGGCCGCCGCTTTTGCCGCCTTGGGCGCTGCAATAAATTTCTGGTAAATGGCGTCAATTCCAGGCTGATTCTCAACTATACTACTGAACATGCGGTATGGCCTCCGTTCCTGGCACAACCCGGCCTGTCACAGTCAGGTAGCGGCCTTGCTCGTAAACTTCGATAGGGCCGACGCGGCAAGCTTCGCCGGGCAACTTGCCTTTGGCGAAAATGCGGATGCCCGCGCCGCTCGGTGAAATTTCGGTGTAGCTGCGGATACTGTTGATAATCTCATGCGCCCACGGCGAAAGCTTTCCTTCCGGGGTAAAGCAGTTGTCCAGGTCGATGCCCACAAAGGGATCGGCGGCGGTCAGGACAAAACCAACGCCACAGACGGGGCCGGTCAGGGTGGTGCCATTCTTCAGAGTGTGGGAATGCTCTTTGCCAAATTGGGCGCGACAAAAGGCAAGCGCCTGGGCAAAGGTTCCCCATGTGGCCGGGTTGGTGGAGCTTGCGCCGTATCCTCTGCCGGGGTGGAGCGGAATCTTGTCCGGCTTTCCCTTCTTGGGGTTCGGCACGGCCTTCCACACAACCCATTGAGGGCAGGCTTGGAGTTCAGCGGGGATGCTCTCGAAAAGTGGAGTCAGATAGTCGCCCATGTTCCCCCCTCATGCGCCGAATACTGCCGAAAGTGAAAACCAGTACAGCCCGGCTCCACATGATCCTTGCTCAACCGCTCGCCGGTAAAGGCGCAAAACGGCCTTTTGCGGCTACGTTCATCGCCACGGCGGCAGAAGAACGCGCAACAGCGGCACGGGCCGGAATGAATGCCGTATTCAGGACGGGGCATTATTCCGTCTCCAATGCCCGTTCCAGTGCCAACAAAGCACGGTCAAGGCGAAGGCTGGCCGCAGAGTCAAAAGGCCGGGATACAGCGCGGGCGGCCCACTGGTAGCGCAACCACAACGCGGCAATAATCAGGCTACGCATTGTGTTCACCATCCTGGCAAGCCAGGCGGTCAATCAGCGCGAGAACATCGTCACGCTTCCAGACGGTGATTCTGCTACTGATTTTGACGCCACGCGGCGCTCGACCTTCCTTCACCATCAGCCACCATGTGGAAAGGCCAATAGGCAGGATGGGGCCAGCAATTTGCTTAGCGCGAAGCCAAACAGGTGCGGGAGGCAGACCGTTAGAATCGGCCACAGAACGCGCAATAGGATTGCCGTTTTCTGACACGGTGAATGCTCCTTCGGTTTTGGCCGCCTAGGAGCTTGCAAGGGGGGGAGTTTTTCAGGTATGTTGGTATTTCGGAGTCACCAACGTGCACGATTGGCGTCGTGTACCTGATTCCCCCGCCTGGGGTACCGTTGTTAGCGCAACGGCTGCCCTGGGCGGCCTTTTTATTTTTCTTCATCTAAGCGTCGCCTTAAGTGATTTAAAGCAACGGTAATTGCCGCGTGTGCATCGCCTCCGGGCGTTAAGGTTTGTGCAATTTTTGTCAGGCCTACTATTTTTTCTTGAATGCTAGATTCTGGCTCTTGTATCGGCTCTGGCGAATCATACCCTTCTGGATAATCGAAGTCATAGGAGTGAAGATTTTTTGAGCCATGAAACTTGATGTGCGTGTTTTTTCGGCAATCTGCTTCCAAAATCTTTATTTCCCTATCGCTGATATCCAGTCGCATTACAGAGTCGTGCACAATCATAGAAGCGTTGTAGTACTTAATTGTTTCGATTGCCGGTAACGCGCTAATGAGTGTCCTGGGCGCAAAAAGGTAGACTCCTTCCGTGGGAATCAACCTTACAAAGTCATCAATATTGAGTGGTGGCGGCAATTCTTCCTTATCGTCAGCATACAGCTTTTCTCGTTTTTGAGGTTTGAACTGCCAAGGGAGATCACAGCCTGAACTAGTCAAAGGGAAAAACTTGTCATTATTGATCTCGACAATCCACAAGTGATTTTCTCCAGCCATGCTCTCAATAAACTGGAGAGTCAGAATATTTCGCGCTGCATGGTATGCCGCTTCTATTGAAAATCCGGCCTTTTCAAACTTGGTCGCCACAACATAAAGTAGGGAATTGAAGGCCCCATACTTCGTCCTTTCCCCTGGGCGCTCGGCCTTCACGTCCGGCTCAAGCAAGCCCTTATCGCGCCGTGTCGCTATGTGGCGTAAATTGACTTCTTCATGGTCTTTCAGGGCCTTGAGTAAGTCTTTGGGTTCCCAAAGTTGCGGCATAATGCGTTCCTCCACCTTCATGACTCATAAGTTAACCTTTAAGAGAACTTGTGTCAATGGGGTAGCTCACATATTTTTTTCTCTTTCCCTAACCGCGTAAATTATCGAGATAATCAGCCCATTCTTGCATCATCTTCCGCCGCTCAGGAAGATGTTGGGCGTAGTTGTAGGCCGCCCGGATGGTATTTCTTTCGCCGTGGGCAAGCTGACGTTCGATCCAGTCCCGATTGTAGCCTTGCTCATTAAGAAGGGTGGACGCCATTGCCCGGAAGCCGTGAACGGTCATTTCGTTCTTGTCGTACCCCATGCGCCGAAGCGCGGCTAAAAGCGTCACATCACTGAGGGGGGCGGACTTCGCCCGGAGGCTTGAAAAGATGTACCGCCCGCTGCCGCTGTACTGGTAGAGGTCTTGCAGGATTTCCACAACTTGGCGGGCCAGCGGCACAATGTGCATTTCGCGCATTTTCATGCGGGCCGCCGGTATGCGCCACTCCGCTTCCTTAAAGTTAATTTCCGGCCATTCCGCCCGGCGTAGCTCAGTTGGCCGGACAAAAACATACGGGGCAATCCGAAGGGCGGCCCGGACAATATAGTTGCCGTGGTAGGCGTCAATATCCCGAAGTAGCTGCCCTATGGTTTTGGGGTCAGTGATGGTTGCAAAGTTGGAGCTTTTGACGGGGGATAGGGCGTCGCGCAAGTCTGCCGCCGGATCGCGTTCCGCTCTGCCTGTGGCAATGGCGTAGCGGAAAACCTGCCCACAGTTTTGTAGGGTGCGGTGCGCCGTTTCTATGGCTCCCCGGCTTTCGATGCGCCTCAGGGCGTCCAGAAGTTCAGGCGCGGTGACGGTATGGACGGGCTTGGAGCCGATGGCGGGGAAAATGTCATTGACGAACCGGGCAAGTATTTTATCACCGTGATTTTTTACCCAAGTATCTTTCTGCTTATCGTGCCATTCACGAGCCACGATTTCAAAGCTGTTCCTGGTGTCGGCTATCACAGCGGCCTTTACGGCCTTTTTGTGTGTTCCGGGATCAATGCCTTGCAGTAAGAGCTTTTTCGCTTCATCCCGCTTTTCCCTGGCCTCTCTCAGCGAAATGAGCGGGTAGGGGCCAAAGGCCAGCGTCTTTTGCTTGCCGCCAAAACGGTAGGCCAAGCGCCACAGCTTGCCGCCGGTTGGTGACACCAAAATATAGAGGCTTCCGCCGTCGGCATATTTCTGGACCTTCCCGGTTGGCTTCAAGTTCCGCAAGAAAAGATCTGTCAATTTCATGTTGGTATCTCGCTTGTTGGTATCTACATTTGCAGAATACCAAATAACCAACAGAATGCCAACATTCGTATTCGATTGTGAGGGGCTTTGATAGACTAACAGGGGCAAACAAGAAAGCCGAACTCCTTTATTTTCAAGGTAATTCGGCTTTTCTTGTATCTTGTCAGATTGTGAGTTGGTGGAGGCGGGGGGAATTGAACCCCCGTCCGAGAATATTCCGCGCGAAGTTTCTACAGGTTTAGATCGGGTTTGATTCTCGCGCTCAGGCTTTGCCCCCGATCGGGCGGCCCTGCGCCGGCCTGCCGCAGTGTTTCGCAAAGCGTCCCGGCGGGCAAAAACGCTTCACTATCCCGATAGTGTTACACCTTGGCGACTTATCGAGCGTCGGCCGCTTCAGCGTGACCGCCTAAGCGGTCAGGTGCTTTACTGCTGTTTAGGCAGCGTAAGCGTAGTCGTAATCGTTGTTGGCAATTACTTGTGTTGCCGCTTTTTACGAGGCCAGCGGCGCCTCGACCTGCTGCTTCGGTTTCCCATCCCCGTCGAAACCTGGACGCCCCCCTGTCATATTGTGCCGTGATCCGGCTGTTTTCATCCCGCACGCAATGGGCAGGCACTTTCTTTATATAAGCACCTGCCCCGGAATGGCAAGCCCGCTCACAGGCTGTAGAAATGGGACAACGGCCCCTTCAGGCACACACGATAGTTCTGCCGCAGTTCGGCCAGGGTGGCGGGGTCGGCCTCGCCGTCCGTGCCCGCAGCCAAGCGAAGTTCCGTGATATTGCGCAAAAGCGCGTTCTGCACGCTGAGCATTTTTAAAATGGCCGGCAGCGCCTTGGAGGCGGAAAGAAGTTCCAGCAGCTTTTCTTGACCCGGAGAGGCCCCCTCAAGTGCCAATTTGTCCTGTTGATTCAAATACAGGGTCATGCGCGCATCCGCCTCCACGCCGACGGCCTGAAAGCTCTGGTGCACGGTGCGGAGAAAAAGTTCCTGGAGTTCGTCCATACCTGCGGCCAGGCTTCGCGAAAGTTCCCTTCCATGCCGCTCAAGGTAGCCCAGAAAGGCTCCGAGTTCAGTCGGCCCCACGGCGGCGCCGGTTTCCGCCAGAGCGTGCACGGCCGTGCTTTCAATAGACGCCGGATCGTTCTGGGGGCTGATGTGCCGTATGCAGAGCATGGTTTCCAGATTGTCGGAACGGATGTTCACGGGGGCCTCCGGGGGAGTTTTTTCCGTTTCTAGAGTTTTACGAGACATTGTGCAAAATAGATGCCAAGCAAAAGGGAATTTTCTGCCTACGGCCGGCGGCGGCCCAGCGTCGTCGCCGTTGACAGTGTGTGGGAGCTGCTGCATAAAACCGGCATTCAGTGAGGGGTTTTTTAATCGGGATTTTTTGCAACTCCGTGGAATATAGAAGAGATATAGACGGCCTGCGGGCCTACGCCGTATTGTTGGTGGTGATGTACCACTTCGGGCTGCCTTTTTTGGAAAAAGGTTTTCTTGGAGTGGATATTTTCTTTGTCATTTCAGGCTATCTCATTACGAGCATTATTCAGAATGACATCGCCGCCGGAAAATTTTCCATCGCGCAATTCTATGAACGCCGCATTCGGCGAATATTTCCCGCCTTGTTTTTTATTATTGCCTTTACCCTGTATATCGGCGTGTTTATCTTTATGCAGGTCGATTTCAAGGCCTTTGCCCTTTCGGCGCTGGCGACAATTTTTTTTGTTTCAAATATTTATTTTTACAATACAATAAATTATTTTGACACCCTGGCCGACACTAAACTGCTGCTGCATACCTGGTCATTGTCTGTCGAGGAGCAGTTTTACATACTGTATCCCCTGATGCTTTTCGCGATCAGCCGTTTCTGGAAGCCGCGCCTCGTCGGCATTCTTATCACGCTCACGGTGCTTTCACTGGCGGCCGACATATATTTTTCTCACGTGGATTCCCAGTTCGCTTTCTTCATGTTTCCCACACGGGCATGGCAGCTTTTGTTCGGCGCTTTGGCCGCCGTAAGCCCGCCTTTGATCAGGGAAAATGGAGGAAAAGCGCGAAACCTGCTCTCCCTGCTCATCCTGTTTGGTCTTATCGCGCCGATTTTTCTATGGCCTGCGCTCGGTTTACCGGAAAAAGCGGGCACGGTGCTTCTGTGCCTGACGTCGGCGTTTGCTATGCACGTTCAGGGCCGTCACGAAACCCTGCCCAAACAGATACTCTCATTGAGACCGGCCGTGGCGATCGGCCTCATTTCCTATTCGCTCTATCTCTGGCATTGGCCGCTGTATGTAACCTTTAAATCCTACGCTCCGGTGCTCGACAGGCTGTACGGTTCCACTGCGGTGAGCGCGGCGCGCCTCGTTGTGATCGCGCTCTGTTTTTTTATGGCTTGGGTAAGCCGGCGTTTTGTGGAACAGCCCTTCCGCAGGCGTCGGCTGTGCGCCGGACGCAGGGCATTGTTTGCCTTCGGCTGCATGGGAGTGCTCTTTTTCGCGGTCACAGCTTGGTACGGGCATGAAGGCAAGTTGCAGCCCGTGCTGAATATGGCCAAGATGCGCAGCTACAAATATACGGATACCGGAACGTATGCTGCGCCGTTCAGGAACGACGCCGGCTTTCTCGTGATCGGAGATCCGCAGGCCACCAGACGTCTGCTCGTGGTCGGTGACAGCCACGCCCTGCAGTTTCGTCCGTTTTTCTACAAAAAATCGCAGGGCGGCCTGTTTGTCGCCATGCGGCCCGACTTCCTCTTCGACGATCACAAGGAACTCTCCGCTGCCGCCTTTGCGGAAAAATTCATTCCGTCCATGATCGCGTACGCGCACACGCACGGGATCAAGGATGTTCTGCTGATCAACCGCTGGGCTTTACGGGTGAAAGGGCCGACGCAGTTTGAGGAACTCTACGACGTGCCTTATTTCAGGCAGTTGGGCATCACGGGAGCGAGCGTGAGTATGGAAAAATTTGAGAAGCGCCTGCGCCTGTGCATAGCGGAGTTGAAAAAAGCCGGATTGCGCATATCGTTGATGACGAGCGTGCCTGAACAGGACGTCAATGTGCCGAATTTTGCCCACAAAATGGCCTTCATGCTGCTTAAGGCGGAAGACTGCGGCGTAACGCCGGACGAATTCGCCCGTCGGCAGGCGCCGTTGCCCGCCTTGTTCGAAAGCCTGAAATCTGAAGTAACGCTTATCGAGCCGGCCCGCAAAATGTGCACCGATACACTCTGCCGCATGGCCGTGGACGGAACGCTGCTGTATGCGGACGACGATCATCTTTCTTTGGAAGGCACGCTGCTCGTGGGTGAACTTTTCGACTCCCTGCTCAACGGGGCCGAACACACCGCCGCGCGTCCGTAATCTTCACGCTCACAGCCCCAGCAGGTGGAGCAGCAGATAGCTGACGGCCGCCACGGCGGCGGAGGCGGGTAGGGTAAGTATCCAGGCGATGATGAGGTTGCCCGCCACACCCCAGCGCACGGCGGAAAGGCGTTTGGTGGAACCCACGCCGAAGAGGCAGGCCGTGATGGTGTGCGTGGTGCTGATGGGCGCGCCGAACATGGAGGCCCCTGTGATGACGAGCGAGGCCGAGCTTTCCGCCGCGAAGCCGTGCACCGGTTCCAGCTTGAAGATGCGGCTGCCCATGGTGCGGATGATCTTCCAGCCGCCCACGGCCGTACCGGCCGCCATGGCCAGCGCGCAGGAGAGTTTTACCCACAGGGGCACATGCACTGTATCTATTTGGCCGAAGATGAGCAGGGCCAGAGTGATGATGCCCATGGTCTTCTGCGCGTCGTTCAGTCCGTGACTGGTGGCCATGAAGGCGGATGAAAGGATCTGAAGTTTCTGAAAACTGCGGTTTACCTTGCTTCTGTTGGCGCGGAAAAGAACGAGGCCGATCAGGCTCATGAGGATGAAGCCCGCGGCAAAGCCGATCAGGGGCGAGCATACGAGCGGGAGGATCACTTTTTTGATGATGTTCAGGCCGTTGAGCGGAGCAAGGCCGGCGTCGGCCACGGCCGCGCCGATGAGCCCGCCGATCAGCGCGTGGGAGGAGGACGAGGGAATGCCGTAATGCCAGGTGATGAGGTTCCAGGCTATGGCGCCCATAAGCGCCGCCGGCACGAGGATGTAGCTGTCGGCCACCACCTGCGGGTTGACGATGCCCGAACCCAGCGTTACCGCCACTTCCTCGCCGAGCATCGCGCCGACCAGATTGAGCACGGCTGCCATCGTCACGGCCGTGCGGGGCGAAAGCACCTTGGTGGAGACAACGGCCGCGATGGCGTTGGCGCAATCGTGCGCGCCGTTGGTGAAGTCGAAAATCAACGCCACCACGACGACGAGCGCGAGCAGGAGGGGAATCTCAAACATGCTTGAGCACCGCTTCCTCAATGGCCTCGGCAAGTTTTATCACTTCCTCCACGGCCAGTTCCAGGCGGTCGTACGTCTGCACCCACTTGATCACCTCGAGCACGGAATCCTGCTGAAACTCCGCCCTGTCGTAAAGCTCGGCCAGCCCCACGCTGAGCAACATTTGACAGTCGCCGCGCAGGTTGCGGAAGACGCGGGTTTTGTGCGCGTCCCTTTTTTTCGTCAGGCCTTCAAGCATCAGGTGGGTGTTCTCCAGCATGCCGCGCATGGTTTCCACCAGTTTAAGCGCGGGAAAACGGATGCGCTCGAAATTGGATACGTGCATGCGGGTGGTCAGGTTCTGGATGAAGTCTATGCAGTCTTCCTGCGCCTGGTTGATGTGCAGGATGTCTTCGCGGTCTATGGGGGTGATGAAGGTCTGGCTGAGTTCGCGGGTGATGCGGGTGTGGATTTGGTCGGATTCTTCTTCAAGCAGGGCGACGTTGATATAATTGTCGTCCAGTTTCGAGGGATCTTTGAATATTTCTTCCAGAAGCCCCGCGGCCTGCAGCAGCAGTTCGCTCTGCCGCAGCATAAGCTCGAAAAAAGGGGCGGATTTGGGAAGAAGCTTTGCAAACATGCGATCTCCTGGTAGAATAGGCAGCCGTTAACCGGCGGATATCGGATTTCATGCCGAGCGCCCGCCGCATAAGGCGGCCCCCTGCGCTTTGCAGAGCACTATCCGTTACCCGGCCCCGCTTGTCAATAAGTCACGCAAGGAGGAATGATGTCCCAGTCCGTCGCCAGGCCCCGCCTGACCTACCTCGACACCACCAAAGGCTTTGCGATCTTTTCCGTTCTCGTGCTGCACCTGGCGAGCGACGATTTCCTGCTCGGCATCCTGGGACCTTGGCACGTTTGGCAGGCCATGCCCCTTTTCCTTTTTGTGGCCGGTGTTACCGGCAGCATGTCGTGGAAAAAATACAAGGGCAATTTCCCGGCCTATTACCGCGACCTGCCCGCCAAGGCCAAGGCGCTTTTCATGCCGTATGCCGTGGGCACCATACTTTTCCACATGGTCACGCAGCAGAAGCTCGACATCGCGCTTTTCTTCAACACCATGGTCATGGGCTATCTGGGACCCGGCGGCTATTTTGTGCCGCTCATCGTCATGCATCTCATCGCCTTTCCTCTGATTCTGCACTTCCGCGAAAGACTGGGTTCGGATCTGCGTTTTCTTGCCTTCGCCCTCGTACTCAGCATCTTTTTTGAAGCGCTGTTCGCTTTCGGCGATGTGGATGCCACTTCGTATGTCTACCGCATCTTTTATTTCCGTTATCTCTTCGTCTGCTGCCTCGGGGCCGTGCTGGCCGACGCCAATCCTTTCAATCCCCGCCTTTTCGGCATGCTGACCGGCGCAAGCGCGCTCTATATCTTCCTGGTCTGCTACCTCGGCTGGCAAATGCCCGGCATCCGCACGGACGGCTGGTATTTTCAGCACTATCCCGGTTTCTTTTACACGGCCGCCATCGTGCTGACCCTGCGCCGGCTTGAGGATCGCATCCCCTTCCTTCCCGTCTGGGTCAGGCTGGGGAAAAGCTCGTACGATATCTTCATTTTCCAGCTGTTTTTCTTCGTCACCATCGCGCCCTGGTTCGAGGAAAACTTCTTCCGCAAGTGCCTGGCGCTTGTTTTCTGCGCCTGCGGCGGGCTGTGCCTGACCTGGCTGCAGGAGCGCTGGCGCGCGATGAAAAATACGCCGAAATAAAGATGCTGTGGGCGAGGGAACTTCTCCATGCCCGGACATAAAACATTTTTTCAGGGATAAATATCGGCAGGGAAACATTTCGGCCATTTCGCGGAAATTGTCACGGAGTCGGGAATCAACATGGGATTTTCCTGCAGACAAATCCGGTGTTTCGCGTTATGCACGGGCCATGCACGAACACCAACTCCGCAAGATACTCGACGATGTGGCAGCGGGCAAAACAACGCCGCAGGCCGCGCTGGAGCAATGCCGCTTTGCCCCGCTGGAAGATATGGTCAACGGCCTGCGTCTTGATGCGCACCGCGCGCTGCGCACCGGACTCGGCGAGGCGGTTTTCGCCCCCGGCAAATCCGATGCCCAGCTTTGTTCGGCTGTGGAGCATCTGGCCCACGCCGGGCCCGTGCTGGCCTGCCGTGTGGAAGCCGCGCAGGGCGAAAACCTGCTGAAAACTTTTCCCAAGGGCTGCTGGTGGCCCCAGGCGCGCCTGTTTTCCCTGGGCAAAGATCTGCCCGTCAATCCCCCCTGGCCTATGGAAGGGGAAGTGATCGCGCTTTCCGCCGGCGCGGCGGATCAGCCTGTACTGCTGGAAGCGTTCGGCTGCATGCGTTTTTTCGGGTTGGACGCCGGCTGCATCTCCGACGTGGGCGTGGCCGGGTTGCATCGTCTTCAGCCGCATTTGCCCGCCTTGGCGGGCGCGCGCCTGCTGGTGGTCGCGGCCGGCATGGAAGGCGCCCTGCCCGGCGTGGTGGCGGGTTTTGTGCGCTGCCCGGTGATCGCCGTTCCCACCTCCGTGGGCTACGGCGTGGGCGCGGGCGGGCACGCGGCGCTGAACGCCATGCTCTGCTCCTGCGTGCCCGGCCTGAGCGTGGTCAACATCGACAACGGCTTCGGCGCGGCGACCTTTGCCGCCAAGATGCTCGGCGCGCGGTGAGCCCCGGCCGGATTTTCAGGGAGTCGGCGCAGCGAGGCGCTTCGCCAGCCGGGTGCAGCGCTTGACCGTCTTGTTGTTCTTCACGGCCATGGCGAAGGCCTTGGTTTCGCCCACCAGCACCACGAGGCGTTTGCCCCGCGTTACTCCGGTATAGAGCAGGTTGCGCTGCAGCAGCACATAATGCTGGACCAGCAGGGGCAGCACCACGGCCGGATATTCCGAACCCTGCGATTTGTGCACGGAAATGGCGTAGGCCGGCACTATTTCGTCCAGTTCCTCCCAGGCATAGAGTACATTGCGTTCGTCATAGCGCACCGTGAGGTCGCGGTCTTCCGTATTGACGAGCACGATGCGGCCGATGTCGCCGTTGTATACGTCCTTGTCATAGTTGTTGCGGATCTGCATCACCTTGTCGCCGAGGCAAAAACGACGCTCTCCGCGCTGCAATCCCACAGTCTGCGGATTCAGGGCCTGTTGCAGCAGCACGTTCAGGTTGGCCGCCCCGGCCGAACCCTTGTGCATGGGTGTCAGCACCTGCACGTCGTTGAAAGGATCCAGGCCGAAGCGTTGCGGAATACGGTTTTTGACGAGATCAACAATGAGATCGGCCACGCGCTCCGGATCGTTCTCGCGGAAAAAATAAAAGTCGGACAGGCGATCTTTTGAGGATTCAATCGAAGGAATCTCGCCCCTGTTGATGGAGTGAGCGTTCATAATGATGTCGCTTGAGGCGGCCTGACGGAAGATTTCCCGCAATTCCACCACGGGCACCGCGCCTGAGGCGATGATGTCCTTGAGCACGTTGCCGGGCCCCACGGAGGGAAGCTGGTTGACGTCGCCCACCAATATGAGCGTGGCGCCGAGCGGCACGGCTTTCAGCAGGTGATAGGTGAGCAGGGTGTCCATCATCGAGGCTTCGTCCACCACCAGCAGACCGCAGGCGAGCGGATTGTTCTCGTTGCGGGCGAAGCCGTCCTCCTTGGGACTGTATTCCAGCAGACGGTGGATGGTTTTTGCTTCGCGGCCGGCGCTTTCCGACATGCGTTTGGCGGCCCGGCCCGTGGGCGCGGCCAGCAGAATGCGCGCGCGCGTTTCGGCGAACAGCCGCAGCACCGTGTTGATGATGGTCGTTTTGCCCGTACCCGGCCCGCCGGTGAGCACCATGATTTTCGACTTCGCGGCGCAACGTATGGCTTCGATTTGTTCCGGGGCCAGTTCCAGGGACGTTTTGGCGACCACCTCGTCGCAAAGTTTGTCCGGATCGGGCAAACGCACGGATTTGGGCGAACGCAGGATGCGCGTCAGATAAAACGCGATCTTGGATTCATAGTGGTAATAGCGTTTAAGAAAAACGCCTTCCACGCCGTCCATTTCTTCCAACACCAGGCGTTCGTCAAAAACCAGGGAGTCCACGGCCTCGTCGAGCAGAGCGGGATCGATGTCCAGCTCCCGGCCGGCCTGTTCGAGCAGTTCCGGCCTGGGATAATAAACGTGCCCCTCGTCGCAGAGCTTGGTCAGGAAATAGAGCAGTCCGGCCTGGGCACGCAGGGGGTGTTCTTTTTCAAATCCCAGCTTGAAGGCGAGGGCGTCCGCCGTCACAAAGCCTATGCCGTGGATGTCCATGGCGAGGCGGTAGGGATTTTCCTTCAGCACTTCCAGGGCGGCCTGTCCGTAATGCCGGTACACGCGCACGCCGTATGCGGCGCTGATGCCGTGCGGCTGGAGAAAGAGCATGAGATCGCGCATGCCCCGGTGTTCCGCCCAGGCCTTGATGATGCGGGCCAGATTTTTTTGGCCCACGCCGGAAATTTCACGCAGGCGCTCGGGTTCCTCGTCCAGAACGCGCAGGGTGTCGGCCCCGAAACGGGCCACGATGCGCCCGGCCAGCGATTCCCGCACTCCTTTGATAAGACCGGAGGCAAGATAGAGGCGTATGCCCTCCGTGGTGGCCGGCAGCACTTCTTCATACGATTCCATGCGCACCTGCCGGCCCCATCGCGGATCGGTATGCCATTTGCCCCGTATGCGCAAAAACGCGCCGACGTTCGGCCCGGCCATGTGCCCCACCACGGCCACGCTGTCCTTCTTGCCTTCGGGCATAAGGCGCAGCACGGTGTAGCCGTTTTCCTCGTTGTGGAAGACAACGCGCTCCAGATTGCCGGTCAGTTCGACGTCCTCGGAAGAAGAAAGCGGCAGACGGCTCACGCGCCCGTCCTTGCGGCAAGGGGGCGCATGCGGCGCTGCAGCAGAAGAAGATCGGCCAGCGCCAGCGCGGTCATGGCCTTGAGCACGGGCACAACGCGCGGAATGGCGCAGCAGTCGTGGCGGCCGCCCACCTGAATTTCGGCGGGGCGGCCCTGCGTGTCCACAGTACGCTGGGACAGGGCAATGGAGGGAATGGGTTTTATGGCCGCGCACAGCACAATATCCTGGCCGCTGGAGATGCCGCCCAGAATGCCCCCCGCGTTGTTGGAGACGAAGCGTCCGCCGGGCAGCAGGGCGTCGTTGTTTTCGCTGCCGAGCATGCGCGCCGCCGCGAAACCCGCGCCGATCTCCACTCCTTTGACCGCGCCCACGGACATGAGGGCGGCGGCGAGCAGGGCGTCGAGCCTGCCGAAAACCGGTTCGCCCAGGCCTGCGGGCACGCCGCGCGCTTCAACACGCACAATGCCGCCCAGGCTGTCACCCGCGGCGCGCACGGCGCGGATGCGTTCCTCCCAGGCCGGGATCGCGCGTTCGTCGGCCGCGAAAAAAGGCCGGCCTGCCGCGCCGGCCGCATCGATACGTTCGCAGGCAACGCCGCCCATCTCCATCGTGCAGGCATGGACAGTGATGCCTTCGCTTTTCAGCAGGCGCAGGGCCACGGCGCCTCCGGCAACCCTGGCCGCCGTCTCCCGGGCGGAAGCACGGCCCCCGCCGCGCGGATCGCGCAGCCCGTATTTGGCCTGGTAGGTCCAGTCCGCGTGGCCGGGCCTGAAGAACTCCGCCAGACGCATATAATCGCCGGAACGTTGATCTTCGTTGGCGATAAAGAAAGCCAGAGCTGTTCCCGTGGTTTTTCCTTCATACACGCCGGAAAGCAGACGCACGGCGTCCGTCTCTCTGCGGGCGGTGCCGGCAAGCCCGGCTGAGCCGGGGCGGCGCAGATCAAGCTCCCGCTGGATGTCGGTTTCGTCCAGGGGCAGCCCGGCGGGACAGCCTTCCACCACGCCGCCGATGCCGGGGCCGTGGGATTCGCCGAAGGTGGTCAGGCGGAACAGAGTGCCGAAGCTGTCAAACATCATGTTCGCTCCCTGCGCGTTGCAGGATGAAGGCGGCAATTTCCCGCACCAGAACGGAAGGGGAACGCGCGGCATCTATAGTGAAATGGGCGGCGGAGCGGTACATGGGGACGCGATCGGCAAGAATTTGCGCGATTTCTTCGCTCGGAGAAAGGCCGGTGAGGCTGGGGCGGCGCAGGGGCGCGGGATCGGCAAGCAGGCGTGCGCGCAGCAGTTCCGCCGGAACTTCCAGATAAACGACGATCCCCGTCTGTCGCATGAACACGGTGTTTTCCGGATCAAGCACAATGCCGCCCCCTGTGGAAACCACAGTGTTCGGGGCCGCGCATTCGCGCAGCGCGGCGCTTTCTTTGAGACGGAAGGCGGGCCAACCTTCGTCGGCGACGATGTCGCGTACTTCCCGCCCGCTGACGGCGCAGACATAGTCGTCCATGTCCACAAAGCTGTATTCCAGCCGATTTGCCAAAAGGCGGCCGACGGTGGACTTGCCCGAAGAGCGGGGGCCTATGAGGAAGACCGGAGGCGGTTGTTTTCGTATGGACATACGCGTGCTATAGTCCGGAACATGCTTGCCGATCAAGCCCGTGCCGTGCCGGCATTCCCGCGAACGTCAATTCATTGTAAATTTCACGGGGGTTCCACTTTACAGAACCGGGGCTGCATAGGTAAGCTTTACGGATGCCTGCCACCCCCTTACATGAGGTTTGAGAAGATGAGCGATTTTCCGCGCATGCACCGTCTGCCGCCCTACGTTTTCGCCGTTGTCACGGAACTGAAAACGCAGTTGCGCCGTCAGAACATCGACATTGTGGACATGGGCATGGGGAACCCCGACATTCCCACTCCGCAGCACATCGTGGACAAATTGGTGGAAGCGGCTCAGAAGCCGGTGAACCACCGTTATTCCGTTTCGCGCGGTATTCCCAATCTGCGCAAGGCCATTTGCGATTGGTATTCACGCACGTATGAAGTCTATCTTGATCCCGACACCGAAGCCGTGGCCACAATGGGCTCCAAGGAAGGTCTGGCCCACCTGGCCTTGGCCGCGCTTTCGCCGGGAGATGTGGTTTTTGCGCCTGATCCCACCTATCCTATCCATACCTATGCCCCGATTATCGCGGGTGCGGATGTGCGCAGCATTCCCATCGGCCCCGGGCGCGACTTTTTCGAGGATCTTACGGCCGCCACCCGCCAAACCTGGCCCCGGCCCAAGATGCTGTTCATCAGCTATCCGCACAACCCCACCACGGAAGTCACGAGCCTGGAATTTTTCAGCAAGATCGTCGACTACGCCAAAGAACACAAAGTGTGGGTGGTGCATGATCTTGCCTACGCCGACCTCTGCTTCGACGGCTACAAGGCGCCGAGCTTCCTCCAGGTACCGGGCGCCAAGGACGTGGGCGTGGAGTTCTACACCCTCTCCAAAAGCTATTCCATGCCCGGCTGGCGCATGGGCTTCTGCGTGGGCAACCGCGAATTGGTCAAGGCGCTTACCCGCATAAAAAGCTATCTCGACTACGGTATTTTCCAGCCGATTCAGATCGCTTCCACCGTGGCCCTCAACGGCCCCGACGATTGCGTGCGTGAGATCTGCGACATCTATAAAAAACGCCGCGACGTGCTCATTGACGGCCTGAAACGCATAGGCTGGGACGTGCCGCCCCCGAAGGCGACCATGTTCGTCTGGGCCAAGCTGCCCGAGGAGTTCCGGAAAATGGGTTCGGTCAACTTTGCCAAACTTCTGCTCACCGAGGGACATGTGGCGGTTTCGCCGGGCCTGGGCTTCGGTTCCTACGGCGACGACCACGTGCGCTTCGCGCTCATCGAAAACGAACACCGCAGCAAGCAGGCCGTCAAGGGTATACGTAAAGCTCTTTCCGGCGGTTCGGATATTTTGGAGAAAAGCGATGAATAACCCGCCCCCTCTTCGCGTGGGCTTGGCCGGTTGCGGCACGGTAGGCTCCGGCCTGGTGCGCGTGCTGGCTGAAAACAGAGATTGGATACGTCAGCGCAGCGGGCGCGACATCGTCCTGACCCACCTTCTTGAGCGCGATCCGAACAAAGCCGCCGGCCTGCCCGTGCCGGACAATCTCGTCATCACCGCGGATCCGGCGTTGATTACGGACAATCCGGATGTCGACGTCGCCGTGGAGCTTATGGGCGGCACCGGTTTTGCGGGCGAATTCATTCTGCGGGCGCTGGACAAGGGCCGGCACGTCGTTACGGCCAACAAGGCCCTGCTGGCCGAGGCCGGCCTGCCGCTCTTCCAAAAAGCCGAAGAGCGCGGGGTTGCGCTGTTGTACGAAGCGGCGGTGGCCGGCGCGATTCCTGTGGTGCAGGCGCTCAGGGAAAGTCTGGCGGGCAACCGCATCGTTTCGTTGAAAGGCATTCTGAACGGCACCAGCAACTATATTCTCAGCGCCATGGAATCCGCAGGGCTGGATTTCGCGAGCGCCCTGGTGCAGGCTCAGGAACTCGGCTTCGCCGAGGCCGATCCTTCGCTGGACATCGACGGGCACGACGCCGCCCACAAACTGGCCCTGCTTATCCGACTGGCCTACGGAGTGGATTACCCTTATGCGGAACTCCCCGTGCGGGGCATACGGACCGTGGACAAACTGGATATCGGCTTTGCGCGGGAATTCGGCTGCCGCATCAAACTGATCGGCATGGTGCGCGAAGAAGACGGCTGCCTGGAGGCCGGCGTTTTCCCCACGCTGTTGCACAACTCCCGCCTGCTCGCCCAGGTGAGCGGAGCGTTCAACGCCGTGTTGGTGGAAGGCAACGCCGCCGGCTCCCTGTTCTTCCACGGCAAGGGCGCGGGTTCTCTGCCCACGGCGGGCGCGGTGCTGGGAGATCTGCTTTCCCTGGCGCGCGGCGCGCTGCCGAACAACACGGGCTTTGTGCGCCAGGTGCCGGGCAGGGCCTGTATTCTGCCCCCGGCCGGCGCGATAAGCCGGTATTATGTGCGGGTGATGGTGCGCGACGCGCCCGGCGTGCTGCGCGATATCGCGGGCGCCATGGCCGCCGAGAACATCAGCATTGCTCAGGCCATCCAGAAGGCGGAGCAGGAACACGCCGTGCCCCTGGTTTTCATGACCCACGCCGCGCGCGCCCGATCCATGGAAAACGCCCTGAAACAAATCTGGAACAGCGGCCTGCTGCTTGAGCCGGCCGTGTGCTACCATGTGTTGGATTGACGCCGGTTGCGCCTTGCCGGAAGGGGGGCTCCGCTTCGGCGGGCACCGGGAAAAAACCCGAAGCCTGTCCAGGCTCCGGTGTCGTCTGAGGCGCTTTTGCTGGCCGGCGGGCAAATTCCCGCAATGCTCCAATAAGCGGTAGGAGCCTATGTCCGTTTCTCCTGTCCCGGATTCCCCGCCCGAAGATCTGCCCGAAGCGGAACCGTCCAGGCCCGTTTCCCGCTTTGTGCGGTGGCTTTCCTTCCTGCTTGCGCGTCGCTATTTCATTATGACCTACGGCGATCCCGTTCCGACGGAAGGCGGACCGTTTCTCATTCTCGCCAATCATCCGGCGCTGATTGATCCTCTCATCGTCTATTCGCGTTTCGCTCATTTGCGACCGCGTCCGCTTATGGACGAGCTTGCCTACAAACGTTTCAAGTTTTTCGCACGGCAGTTCGAGCCGATTATTGTACCCGACCTGAGCAGGGGGGGGGATCCCGCATCGTTGGAACAGGTTGTGAACCAGGCGGTGGAAACGCTGGCCTCCGGCCGCAGTGTGCTCATGTGGCCAGGAGGACGCCTGCAGCGCGACGGCCGGGATGTGCTGAAAGGCAAAAGCGGAGCCTGGCGCATTGTGAATGCCGCGCGCGAACGCCCGGGCGTGGAACCGGAACTGATTCTTGTGCGCACAGAAGGCCTGTGGGGCAGCCGTTTTTCGCGCTATCTGGACACGAGCGAGCCCATGAACGTGTTCAAGAAAATGATGAAGCTCCTGCCGGCTTTTCTGCTTTTCGGACCTTTTCTGCCGCGCCGGCCCGTACGCCTGATGCTGCGGCGCCACAGGCCGAGCCCGGCCGACTGCGCGAGCCTGGAACGGTTGAACGGCATTATTGCCGCATGGTTTGCCGCCGGAAAACAGAACGTCTCCCTCGTTCCGGTCGTGCCCGGCATCACCCCGCTGCCTCTGCCGCTGCACGGCCCGCCGGAGGAATCTTCCGCAGTGGATATTGCTCCCGCGCTGGATCTGCTGGCTTCCCACGGCGCCGAACCCGCCACGAAAGGGCACACGCGCCTTGAAGATCTCGGCATAGACAGCCTGGCAATGGTGCAGTTGATCCTGCACATCGAGAAGCTTTGCGGCTACGCGCCCGCGCCGGCGGAACTGCAGACCGTGGCGGACGTGGCTCTGGTGCTGCTCAACAAAACCGCCCCGGCCGAACTGCCCGTGCTGGCCGAAGTGGAGCCGGCAGCCATACGCCTTCCTCCGCTTGCGCCCATCCACGAAGTGTTTTCGCGTCGCGGCGACGTAACCGACATCACTCTGGGTGAGCACTTTTCCCGCAGCACGCTTATGGGTTACGCCAAGGCGGTGTCGCTTTTGGTGCGCGACATCCCCGGGCACAACCTCGGCATTGCCCTGCCTGCAGGCGCGGCGGCCATGGCGGCTTTTGCCGGTTGCCTGGGCGCCGGTCGTGTGCCGGTAATGCTCGATTACACCATGAGCGCGGGCAAACTGGCGCGCTGCGCCCGCCTGGCGCGCATCAGCCATGTGCTGACCAGCCGCCGCATGTACGGCCGGGGAGTGCCGCCGGGCACCAAGGCCGTCTACCTTGAGGATGTGGACATCAGCCGTCTGCGCAGCAAAGCCGTGGCATCGATTTTCGGCTTTGACTGGATGGGCAGACTGGACGATCCGGCGGTCATCCTTTTTACTTCCGGAATCACGGATATACCCAAGGGCGTGCCGCTCACGCACCGTAATCTGATGAGCGCCCTGCGGGCTCTGCTTTCCGCCTGCATGGGGAGCCCCCTGCACACCCGGCGCATGAGCATGCTCTGCTGCCTGCCGACCTATCATGCACTGGGTTTCTTGACCAATCTGCTGCTGCCCCTGGTTTGCGGCGTGCCTGCCGTCTGCGTGGCCGATCCGGGCAATGCCCCGGCCCTGGCCAGAGCTGCCGCAGCTTATAAAACCACACATTTTGTGGGCACTCCCGCCTTCCTGCAGAACATACTTCTGACTGCCCAGGCCCCTCTCTCGTTCCAGGCGGTAATACTGGGCGCGGAAGCTTGCCCCGATTCCGTGCGGGAACTCTTCGCCTCATTCTGCCCGGAAGCCTTTTTGATCGAAAGCTACGGCGCGACGGAATGCGCGGCGGTCGCCACACTGAACTATGCGCGGGTGCCGGGTTCAATAGGTTATGTATTGCCGGGACTGGAGCACAAAATACACGACGAAGAACTGTACCTGCGCGGCGAAAGCGTATTTTCCGGCTACCTGGAAGGCCCGGATCCCCGCGTTGCCCTGCCCGGTTCTTCGCACGCCGACTGGTACCCTACCGGCGATTTTTTCCGAGAGGAAAACGGCGCGCTGTACTTTCTGGGACGAGCCGGCCGCTTTGTGCAACGGAGGGGGGAAATGATTTCCCTAAGCGCGCTCGAAGCGGTGTTGAACGAACGTTTTCCGCTGCACACGGACGAACCGGTGTTCATACAGCGCTTTGCGGTGATAGCGGACAAGCGGGGGCGCATCCTGGCACTCGGCTGTTGCGGCATGGAACTTGCAGAAATAAATACCGAATTGGATCTGGCCGGATTCGGTCCCGCGTGGAAGGTGGATGAACTGCGGGAATACACCCTGCCCGGAACAGCTTCGGGCAAGGTGGATTATCGGGCGCTCGCCGCCGTGTTCGCGCCGGAAGAGGAAACTTAACCCAACACTTCCTCTTTCATGACCGCCTCGTTTTTTATGCGGTCGAGCAGTTCGGCAAACACGCTTTTTACGTTTTCCCGTATATCGCCGGCCACAACGAGAAAGAGCAGGTCGTCGCCGGGTTTGAGTTCGCCTTCGGCGGCTTCCGCGAGTATGCGGAAAATACCCGGACGCTGTTCCATTTCCCTGCAGATCTTCTGCATCAGAGCATGATCGGGGCGCACACGCACCGAGGAAACCGGGGTATGTCCCTTACGCGACCAGGCGCGCACAACGCCGTTGTGGATGAGCATCATGCCCACATGTTCCGCGAAACCTGGTTCTTTCTTGAGCTTTGCGAGGGTTTGGGTAATATCCATGTCGGGCTCCGCTTTTGTCGGCGCCCGCGTTGCGCGCGCCGACACGTTCCGGGGGTGAATAACTATGCAAGTACTTGCCGATCTGCTGCAACGCGTGCCGGTTGCGCGCGAAAGCCGCATGAGCGCCGCCGGTTTTGCCGTCTGGGTCTGCTGGCAGGAGAACCTTGATCCGGCCGTTCCTCAGACCCTTCAGGACTACGGCGGTATGAGCATGGCGTCGGACAGGGATCAAAGCCTGTGGTTTTTTTTCAGCGCCGATGCTCTGCTGGCCTTGGCCCGCCTTGCCGTTTGGGGCAAGTTCAACACCATTGCGGCGTCCATCACGGCTTTTCCCGCCAAACTCGTGCTGGGAAGCAGGCGGGAACTCGGGCTGGAAGTGGAAACCCTTTTAAGCGGGCAATCGATCCTTTCAGGCCGGAATTTGGAAATATGGCTGCATCCCAAACTGCGTGAGCACGGCGAGAGCCTGCCGGGGCTGGTTTTTCAGGAAAAGCCGGCCCAGCAGGGTATGGCGAAAGTTTCCTGGGCCGGCGTAACGGCCGATCCCCGGCTGCCGTATACCTCTTCCCAAGGATGGTACGCCATCCTGCGTCCCCTCGGCAACCCTCTGGACAAGCTTTTCCAGGCGGGCTGGCGCAGTATGTTCGGCAACCTGGAAGACGCCCTGAAGCGCCAGAAACTCAAATATCTGCTGCACGAAAACTTCGTCATCATTCAGGTGGAAAACCTTCGCCAACTGCGCGGCCTGCTGCGGGAGTTTTTCGGCATTTTTGAAAAGGCCAAAAACGATCAGACCGGGTATTGGCCCTGCGTGAGCGCGGTGGTTGACCGCAGGGGCCTTAATTTCAACAACGAACTGCCCAACAAGGTGGGTCTGAAGTGGGAAAATCTCACGCCGGACTATCCCTATATGAGCTACCGCAACGCCTATCTGCTCGGGGAAGGGTTCGCCATTTATGATATCCGCTCCGCCGGCGAGCAGGTCAATATGGACAGCTGGTGCAACATCAATCTGGAAGACTCTGCCGCCGAGCAGCATGCCGTTCCCATTGTCATGCCGGGCCGGCTTATGCCGGGACGGGGCGCAGGCTGCTTTTACTGCGGCATGGGCGATCATCCGGCCGGACAATGTCCGACCCTGCGCCTGCCTGCGGACGAGGTCGGTTCCCGGCAGGATCTTGCGCACCTTTCTTTTGACGACATCAATGAGGCTTTCGCCGGCCTGGATATCGCGCTGACCGAACTCGGCACGATCGGCTATACGAGCGTACAGAGCACCGATCCGAAAGCCGGCGCGCTCGTGCGGGCTCTGTTCGGCATCAATGCGGCTTCGCAGGCGCGCATGGCCCCTCGCATTTGGCTGACCAAGGCCAAGGACTACCCCCGCTGCCTGGAAGATGAACCGCAGCCGAAGGACGCGAGTCCGGTCTGGGATCTGTTTGAGCAATTTACCCTGGCGGGTGTGGATAAACTTGCCAAGCTTGAAAAGGAAATCCAGTCCGCCGTACAGCGTTTTCCGCGCGACGGCCGGCTGCGCACCCTGCTGGGTTTCTGCCGTATTTCCAAAGGAGATACGAACTCGGCCCTGTCCTGCTTCAAAGACGGAGCGGCCTTGACCCATTCCAGTCTGGTGCAGGCCTGGAACGAATACCTGCATGCCAGAGCTCTGGAAATGTTGGGCCGGCACGCCGACGCTTTCGAGCAGTACGGCAATGTGCAGCGCATTATCCCGAGTTGGACGGATGTTTCCTACCGCCAGCTCGTGTGCAAGGTAAAACTCGGTTTCGGCGAACACACGCTGGAACAGATCCGCGGTCTCATCGCCGCCGAACCGCATTATTTCAATCGTTGCCTCATCGATCCGGAATTGGAACGGGGACATCTGCTTATTCTCTCCACCCTTTATCCGCTTTGGGTGGAAGCCGCCGGCTCGACGGATCCGGAAAAAATCAAACTCAAGGAAATCGGCGAACAAGTGGAAGCCTGGTTCCCGTCGGATCATCCCACGGCCCTGCATTTCGCCGAACCGCTGGCCCGTCTGCGCCGGCTCGCGGATATCAAGAATTACGTCGCCTGCCTGCAATTGCGCGAAGGGCGCCCGCAACTTGAAAAAGAACTTGCCGAAACTCTGCAGAAAGCCGTGGAGACGCTCCAGGAACGCTACAAGCGCTATCTCGTCATTCTGCAGGCCGTGCGGGACGAAGCTTCGTGGTTTCCCTTCCCCAACCTGCTCGTCGTGTTCAACCGGGAATTCAACGAATGCGCGGGCATCATCAACTGGGCTTTTACTTCGAATTTCAAGGAAGCCGAAGTATACAAAAAAGCGCTCACGCATACAGATGAAGTGGAAGACCGCCTGCATGATCTCAAAAAACGTCTGAAATTCCTGCGTATGGTGCGGGACACGACCCTGTTCGTCCTTACCATGGGCAAGACCTTTTTTTGGGTTGAACTCATCAGCCTGCTGTTGTGCTTTCTTCTTGTGCCGGGCATCATCTATTTCGGCGAAAAGATCGGCCTGAAGTGGCTTCAGGAAATGCTGGCCGGGCAACTTTGGGAGATTCAGCAGGTGCTGGTGATCATCATCACCGTTATGTCCGCCGGCATAGCCGCGTTGCGCAGCACCCTGATTTTTGAAAAAAGGCGTGATAAGCTGATAGAAGAGGCGAAGGCGCAACGGGAACGGGCGCAGCAGGTTCGCCTGGAAAGCATCAGGCAGCGGCGCAGGACGGAACTCGAGACCCGAAAGAAGGAGCACGAGCAGGATCTCAAGCTCTGAGCTTGATCCGCGTGTCGTACAGGGAGGTTATATGAATCCTTTCAGGCAGTTCAGCAATTTGGACATCGACTGGGATCTCAGCCCGGAAGACGCCGTTACCCTGTATCTCGAATGGGGCAACAACAATTGGCACGCTCCCTTTCCTCCTGTGCGCTCCAGGGGGGATTACGCCGTATATTTTGTAGTGGACAACTGGACCGCACCGCCGAAAATCCGCCTGCTGCGGCGGAACTCGGAACGGCTTGAAGAACTTGCCGAACAGGAACTGCCGAAAGAACTTGAAGCGGGCTTCGCGGCCGAATACGGCGAGCTGCGCGGCGTTTTCGCGCCTACGCCCGCCATCAAAGCCTGGTTGAAACAACAGATGATCTGAACGCATTCAGTCGGCCTTGCGCGGAATATATGGAAATTGCCGAGGAAACGCTCCACGTCATCGAAGTCCTCCTCCTGCTGGTCGCGCATGCGTTGTCCTGGGTGGTGCTCGTGCACGCCCTGCTGCACAAGCGCGATCCCCGCGCGGCTCTCGGCTGGATTGCGGCGGCGTTCTTTCTTCCCGGCATCGGCGCGTTGCTGTATTTTTCCATCGGCATCGGTCGGGCGGACAGCCGGGCCGCCAAACTCATGCGCCGCGCCGCGTTGCCTGTTGAGGAACAGCGCCGCCGGCTGCGCGAGAGCAACGCTTTACCCGCCGCGGAGCAATTCTTTTTTTCCCACGAGGCGCTGCCCGCCCGTTTTCATTTGGCCGGAGTGGGGCAGAGGGTTACGGGCAGAATGCTCGTGGGCGGCAACACCATCACGCCGCTTTTCAACGGGGAAGAAGCTTATCCGGCCATGCTGCACGCCGTTAACGCGGCCCGAAAGGAAGTTTTCCTCTCCACCTATATCTTCAGCGCGGGCTTCACGGCCGACGCTTTCGTGCAGGCCCTTACGGCCGCCGCCGGGCGCGGGGCGGACGTGCGCGTGCTCGTGGACGGCATAGGCAGCCTCTATTCTTGGAAGAAGCCGTGGCGTATCCTGAAAAAACACGGCATACAGGTGGAGCGTTTTCTTCCTCCGCGCCTGCCGCTGCATCTTTCCGTCAACCTGCGCAACCACCGCAAAATTTTGATCTGCGACACCGCACAGGCGTTTACAGGCGGCATGAACATTTCCGACAGCCATCTTGTCCTCCGCAATCCTCCCGGTTGCGTGCGCGACGTGCATTTCGCCTGTTCCGGACCGCTTGTGGAGCAGCTTCACGACGCCTTTCTGCTGGACTGGAGCTTTGTAACCGGCCGCTACGAAGACACGGGTGCCATGTGTCCGGATATGAGCGGCGACTCTCTCTGCCGCATGCTGCTGGAAGGTCCCGGTACGTCCTCGGATCAGTTGCACGACATCCTCTGTGCGGCCGTGGCCGGTGCCGAAAAACACATCCGCCTCATGACGCCCTATTTTCTTCCCACGCACGAAATGATCGGCAGCCTGCGCAGCGCGGCTCTGCGTGGCGTGCAGGTGCACGTGGCCCTGCCGGGGAAGAACAATCTGCCGTATATGCACTGGGCCGCGCGTCATCTTTTGCCCCAACTTCTGCAGGCCGGCGTGCGCGTGCGCTATCAAAACGGCAGCTTTGTGCATACCAAACTTTTGCTCATTGACGACGCCTATGCCCAGATCGGCTCGGCCAACATGGATCCGCGTAGCCTGCGCCTGAATTTTGAACTCAATGTCGAAGTTTTCGATACCGCCTTCGTACGGCGCATGGCCCGCTTCTATGATCAGAATTTCAACTCCGGCACGGAAATCACCCGTGACGAACTGTTGAACGCTCCTATTCCCGTCCGCCTGCGCGACGCCGCTTTTTGGCTGTTTTCACCGTATCTATAGTATTTAACGCTTGAAATAGGTGCTCGCCGGCAGGCAAAACCCGCCTCGCAACTCTTTCGCGGCCTGGATTTTGATAAAAATCCAGGCCGAGCAATCAACTCATTTCATTCGTGAAAATCAGGCTGTTTGACGGAGCCGGGTGTAAAGCCGCGCAGACGCAGGGCGTTACCCACGACGGAAACAGAGCTGAAGGCCATGGCCAGGGCCGCGAACATGGGATCAAGCAGCGGCCCGCCGAAAATATGAAGCACGCCCGCGGCCACGGGAATGCCCAGAGCGTTGTAGCAAAAGGCCCAGAACAGATTTTGCCTGATGGTGCGCAGTCCGGCCCGGCTGAGTTCCACGGCGTCCGGCACGGCTGAGAGATCGGCGCGCATAAGCACGATATCGGCGGATTCCATGGCCACGTCGGTTCCGTTGTTCACGGCCATGCCCACGTCGGCCCGCGCCAGGGCCGGAGCATCATTGATGCCGTCGCCCACCATCAGCACACGCCGGCCCTGTGCCTGCAGCGCGGCCACATGCGCCGCCTTGTCGGCCGGCAGCACTTCCGCGATGCATTCGGCTATGCCGGCTTCTTCAGCCGTTGCCTTGGACGTGCTCTGTTTGTCGCCGGTGATCATGACGGTGCGCAGACCCAGAGCGTGCAGGCGGGAAATCGCCGCGCGGGCGGATTCCCTGACTTCGTCCGCCACGGCAAGCGCGCCGAGCAGCCGGCCCCGCCGCGCGACAAAAAGCAGGGTATGGCCCGGATTGGCCTGTGCGACGCAGGGGGCGAAAGCAGTCTCATCCAATCCTGCGAGCGACATCATGCGGGCATTGCCCAGCGCGCAGGGAACGCCGTCCACCAGGCCGCGCACTCCATGCCCGGCCACAGCTTCGAACTCTTTGCACGCCGCGGGCCTGATGCCGTGGTCTTTTGCGCTCCGGAGCACGGCGCCGGCCAAAGGGTGTTCCGAAGCCGTCTCCAGAGCGGCGGCAACGCGCTGCAGCTCGCCCTCCGCAATGCCGGACATCGGAAACAGGGCGCGCACGGCCGGCTTGCCCAGAGTGACGGTGCCGGTCTTGTCGAAAACAACGGTATCTATGCCTGCGGCAGCCTCGAGAGCCGTACCGCTTTTATACAGTATGCCGAGTTCCGCTCCGCGTCCTATGCCCACCATAAGGGCCGTGGGCGTGGCCAGGCCGAGCGCGCAGGGGCAGGCGATGACCAGTACGGCTGTAAAAATGCGCAGGGCGAAGGCCGGGCTTTCGCCGTGCAGCAGCCAGGCGATCCCGGCAAGAAGCGCGAGCGCGAAGACCGTCTGCACAAAATAGCCGGAAACCACGTCCGCCAGACGGGCGATGGGAGGGCGGTTGCCCTGGGCTTCCTGCACGAGGCGCACAATCTGCGCCAGCACGCTTTGTTCGCCCACGCGGGTGGCCCGCATGACCATGGAACCCGTGGTGTTGAGGCTTGCGCCGATCAGCGCGTCGCCCGGCCGACGGGCCACGGGCAGGCTTTCGCCGGTGAGCATGGATTCATCCACCCGGCTGCCGCCCTCCACCACCACTCCATCCACGGGAATGCGTTCCCCCGGCCGCACGCGGAGCAGATCGCCTTCGCGCACCGCACGTAATGGGATGGTGGTTTCCGTGCCGTCACGAACCAGAAGGGCCTCGGCCGGCGAAAGCTGCATAAGTTTGGAAATGGCGGCCGAACTACGGCGTTTCGAGCGGGTTTCCAGAAATTTCCCGAAAAGGATCAGAGTGATGATGACGCCCGCGGTTTCAAAATACAGCTGCCCGACCGCCTCATGATTGCCTTGCGCAATGCGGAGCAGGGAATACAGGCTGTAACACAGGGCGGCGGAGGTGCCCACGGCAATGAGCGCGTCCATGTTGGGCGCGCGTCGGCGGATGGAGGCAAAGCCGTTGCTGTAAAAATGCGCGCCCGCGATGAGCACGGGCAGGGTAAGGCCGAGTTGGAACAAGGCGTAGGGCAGAGGGGCACGCATGGGATCGAGCGCGGCCGGAAAAGGCAACGGCAGGCCCGACATGCCAAGCATGGGTGCCATGGCGAAATAAAAGAGCGGCAGGGCAAAAACGGCCGCGATGATAAGACGCAGGGGAACGGTTTCCTCGGTGGCTTCGCGCAGGCGTTCCGTTTCGCTTTCCGCGCTGATGCGGCTGAGGCCGAAGCCGGCTTCGCGCACGGCCGCCTCCAGACGGTCGAAGCTCAGAGCGTCGGGATCATAGCTTAAGCGGAGCTTTTCCGTGGCGATGTTGACAAAGGCCCCGCTCACACCCGGCAGGGCGGAGACGCTGCGTTCGACAAAGCGCGCGCAGGAAGCGCAATGCATGCCGCTGACGGAGAAATCTTCCTCTTTCATGCCGGAGTCCGATACGTAGGCTCATTGATGAGAAAAAGCGTTTCCAATCCCCGGCTTGCGGCAACGACCACGCCCGTCACCGCCAGAGTGCCGAGAAAGATAAGGGCGATTTGCAGACCCACGGGCCAAAGAGGAAAGGCGTTGTTGACGAGCTTGAAAAGCACGAGAGCCGGAGGCAGGTGCAGCAGATAGTATCGAAAAGCATCCACCTCAAGGCGGTGAAAAAGTTTCGTTTGAAAAATAGGAAGGTTGTTGTGCGTGGCCCACAGGCTCAGGCTGTAGCTGAAGAAACAACTCAGGCAGGAGAGTGCCCAATGACCGTAAAAGGGGAGCTTGCCGGAGAAAACAGCCGCGCAGGCGACAAAGAGGCAGGGCGTGAGCAGGGGGCGGCGCAGCAGAAAGGCGTCCAGAGCTTCCCTGTGCCTGTAGGCCAGAAGGCCGAGGTAGAAATAAATGAGGGATGAGTTGGTCTTCCACAGGCAGAACCAGGTCAGCCCGCCGCCGTGCAACTGCATGCCGAGGGCGGCGCAGATTGCGATCAGACCGCCCGCGAGGTCGGGAAAAGGAAGTTTGCGCACAAGGGGCAGAAGCACAATCCAGAATGCGGTCGTCCAGAACAGCACCAATAAAAACCAGAGGTGAGCGGTGAACAGTCCGCGCAGGGCAAGACCGTAGGTTTCCACAAGGCCGGCGTGCAGGGGGCGATTGAAGGCGGGCAGGTCAAAAAAAGCATACAGCGGCGCAAGCCAGACAAGCGTGGTGAAAAACCAGGGCCGCAGAAGACGCAAACCACGGTTTTTCAATTGTTCGAAAACACCGCGCCGCCTCCGCTCTTCCGACATGGCGGCCAGAAAGCCCGAAGCGAAAAAAAAGGAAGGAACGAGGAACAAATCCAGAAATGAGGTCGCCCGTGTAACAAACACGCTACGTTCCGGCGCGAACATCTGCCAGAAACGTCCCGGTTCGGCAAAGGGCAGCATGGCGTGCAGAAGCACCACGCCCAGCAGGCAGAGGTTTTTCTGTAAACTGATGGAGCGGAACTGCATGGGACTACATGCGGGTTACCCCGAAGCCGGCTTTTTTGATCGCCGCCTCCAGATCCGCGAATTTAAACGCTGCTTCATCATATGTAAGGCGCAATTTTCCCGCACCGAGATCCACGCCGGCACCGGAAACGCCGGGCAGGGCCCCGGCATCGGCTTCCACAAGCTTGGCGCAGGAGGCGCAACGCATGCCGGTGACGGCAAACTCTTCGGTTTTCATAGAAAAAACTCCTGGTATTTCTGAGAATACTACTCTTTATCAGGGAAGTTGCAAGGGCATGCTCTGCAGCCTGCGGATGTCGTCGCGCAATTTTTTGTTCAGGCCCGCCACCATGCCGGGATTGCGCATGATCATGTCCACCTGCCGGGTGTGTATGAGAAGGTAGCCGAGAATGCGTGTTTTTTCGAGAATATCCTGCTGGGAAGCGTTTTCGGCATGGGCAAAGAGCGCATCGCGCTGGGCGTTGGCGGTAAAGCCGTGTTCCTGGAGGATGTCGGCCATCAGGCGCACCCGCAGGGCTCGCCTGTCCATGCTCGCCGCGCCGCCTTTGAAGTGGAAGGAGGCGTAGTTGGCGTGATCCGTTTCTCCGGCTTCGGCTTCAACCGTGCAAAAATGGTAGCCGATGCGGGTTTGCAGGTTGCAGAACGTGCGCGAAAGCAGAAAATAGTTGCGCTCCGCCATGCTGTTGGCAGCCAGGGGATCGAGTTCGGGGTTGGAGGCGCTGCGCGCCACCACGCTCAAAAATCCCTTGCCGTCGGTCGCCGGCGGCCCGGCCCAGGGGATGGCGCTCATGCCGTTCCACAAAGCCAGCATGGGCAGGGAACGGATATCGCGTATGTCCACATAGGGCGTGGTGATGTTGCCGGCAAAGGCGCCGCCCATATCCACCAGCCAGTATTTGAGCTTGACCCCGGCCTTGAGCTGCTTGCCGGGAGGTTGATCGCCGCGCCCCTCCAATTGGGTGTCGAACATGGCCGCCACGGACTTTTCATGGCAGAAGCGGGTAATGTCGTGCAGGGTGCGGCAGCCTGCGGGCGAAAAATTGTCCGCCTCAGGGTCGAGCAGCGTGAGCGGCAACACCATATCCGCCGCGGCTTTCAAAGCGGGAGGCAGACTACGGCCGACCGCACGCCGAACGCGCCTGAAGCCCGGCAGGCCGCCGAGCAGAACGTTGCCGTTGCGCGCGTCAACTGTGACCAGGGGATTGGGGTCTTCCCCCGCGCCTAAAAGCTCAATCACTCCCCGCATGCCGAAGAGCGCCGGCACGCCGTATTCGCGCGCTACTCCGGCCAGATGGCTGGCCGTGCCGCCGGCTTCGCTGATCAGCGCGCCGGCTTTATTGAGCAGAGGAGCCCACTTGGGCAGGGCATGGCGTACAACAAGCACTCCCCCGGTAGGGAAACGGGCCATGTCGCGATCCGCCTGCACAAGGCAGGCCGGGCCGCTGCCTATGCCGCGGCAGGCCACGGCGCCTCCGGAGACCAGCAGGGGCAGGGTGCGGAGAAATTCTTCCGGCTCCGTGTCCGCATCCTGCGCCTCGCTGCGCGTGAGCGGGCGGCTTTGCAGCAGATTGAGCCGGCCTTCCGTGTCAAAGGCCCATTCCACGTCTTGAGCGCGGCCTTCTTCGGCGTGCAGGGCCAAGGCCAGGCGGGCCACTTCCAGAGCCTGTTCGTCGCTGATTGCGAAAGAGCTTCCACCGGATTCGCGCAGGCGCACGCGCAGGGGCGGACCGGGATCGATGCGGAAAAGGTCGGGCGTAATACTGCCGTCCACCACTGCGCCCGGCAGGCCGGCAGCGGCGTTGACAACGCAATCGGCGTTGCCGGCATCCAGGGGATCGGCGCTGTAGGCCACGCCGCCGGCCACGACGTCCAGCATGATGAGAAAGCCGACGCACATGGCGTTTTCGCCGTCTTCGCGCAGATTGCGTCCGGCCTTGTAGCTGAGCACGTTGATGCCGTAGAGGCTTGCGATCACTTCCTTCCAGGCGCGCACGGCGTCGCCGGGAGACACGTGGAGCAGGGATTTGTACTGCCCGGCAAAGGAATGTTCCCCTCCGTCCTCATCCAGGGCGCTGGAGCGCACGGCCAGGGAGCAGCCGGGATGCAGGGTTTCCAGGTGTGCGACTTCGTGCATGATGCATTGCTCCAATTCCTCGGGAAGCGGGCTGTGCATGATGCACTTCTTTATGGCGGCGGAAATGCGGTGCAGCCGCACAAGCTCCTGGTTGACCTCCGCTTTTTCCGGCGTTTTCAGGGGAGAATTGACGCGCAGTTCGGCCAGAAGCTGGTCGATTTGCGCGCCCAGTCCGGCGTACGTCGTAAAAAGTTCGAACGCCCGCGTAGTGGTGACGAAACCTTCGGGCACACGTATGCCCTCCAGGGGCGGACGCAAAGCGCGGCGAGCCAGACCGGCCATTTTTGCGCCGCAGGCTTTGGGGTTGACGGCTTCCGCCGTGCCGAAGCGCAGAACGGGGGGAAGGTCGGCCGCAACGGTCGGCGCGCTTTCTTCCGGAATTGGAGCGCGGGCGGCGTCCAGTTTTTCGCGCAGTTGGACGAACAACTCCTCAAAACGGCCGATCAGCGAGGGATAGGCGTTGTCGGAAAGCGCAGCAAGATAGTGAACGATCTCCCGCACCTTTTCGGCGATTTCGAGGCAGAGCTCCTCATTTTCAGCAGGGTCGGGCGACGGGGATTCGGAAAGCAGGAGTTCGAGTTTGGTCATGCCTTCGAGGCTTGCCTTGTTGGCGGCCAGCAACAGACGAAAATGCGAGCAGCGTTCCAGAAAAAACCGTTTCAGTTCGGCTTCCCGTTCCAGTTCCTCGGGAGTGGATGGAGCGGACGGGGAGGATCGGAACAAGCCGGACAGAGCCGCGCCCAGATTGGTGAAAATACCCATCAGACGCCTCCTTCCTTTTCAGAGAGCGCACGGCAGTCTGCCAGCATCCGGGCTCTGCGTTGTTCGGTCTGCGCGGGGTCGTTCATGATCATGTCGAGCTGGCGCGTGTGGATGGCCAGATAACCGGCCACCCGGGCCAGACGCAGAATTTTGGGCAGGGAAAGATTTTCCGCCCTCGCGCGCAGGGAATCGCTGCGCAGGGAGACGGAAAAGCCGAATTCACGCAGAATTTCCCCGGCGAATTCCACGCGGCGCACCCGGCGGGCCAGATCGGCCGCGCCGCCGCGCAGCACGAAGACAATGTGGTTTTCCCGCTTGCGCTCCCCGGCCACGATTTCCACGGCCACAAAATGGAAGCCGAACCGGGAATGCAGGCCGCAGTATTGCCGGGATACGAGAAAATAGTTTTTTTCCGTAAAAAAGGAAGATTGACTGGCCGGGTCGATGTGCGGGTTGGTCGTGGATTCGAAAAGCACGGACAAAAAACCCTTGCCGTCCATGGGCGGCGGGCCTTCCCAGACTTTGGCGTTCATGCCCTGCCACAGGGCGCGCATGGCCCTGCAGTCGATATCTTCAAGCGGAATATAGGGGCCCCGCACATTTTCGGGAAAGGCGTCGTCAAGATTGATGACCCAGAACTGCTTGGCCACTTCGGCCATAAGCTGTTTGACGCGATGCACGCTGTGTTCTTTGTGGGAGCCGAAGCGGAACATGGCGTCCACGGCGCGCTCGGCGCAATATCTGCCGATGTCGTGGAAGGTGGCGCAGTTCGCGGCGGTGAATTCCGGCGTGTCCGGCACCAGGGTCAGGGGCAGCACGTGTTTGGCGACGTTTTTGAGCAGTTCGTGCAAGGGGCTGCCCTGGATAAGGTTCGGCGCGGGCTTGGCAAGTTCCAGCAGGTTTTCGACCCTGCCGGGATATATTGCGCCCGCTTCGGCGCAGACGGTGATTTCCCGGCCTTCCTCCAAAATTTTGGTAATGCCGGTCAGGCCGAACAGGGCGGGAATGCCGAGTTCACGACACATCCCCGCCAAACGTCCGGCCGCCGCGCCGCGCGCGCACAGCACGGCCGAGGCGCGATCGAGCAGCGCGCACCATTCCGCGTTGTCGAATTCGGTCACCAGAATGCCGTTTTCAGGAAATTTCGAAGCGTCCTCGGTGTCGCGCACCAGATGTGCCGGCCCGCAGACTATGCCGGGACTGCCCGTGTTGCCTCCCCAGATGAGCGGCGCGGGCGCCTTGACTCTGAGATCCATCGTATCTATGTCCGGGCGCGCTGCCAGGCGGCGCAGAGGGCGGATATGGACGATGCGCAGCGTGCCGTCCGGCTCGAAAAACCATTCCACTTCCTGCGGCGCGCCGAACAGGCGCTCCACGTCCTCCGTATGCGAGGCCACGTCAAACGCCTGTCCGCTGGTGAGCAGCGGCGAACCGCCCCGATCCTTTGCCATGCCGGGACAGTGCAGGCGCACGGAATCCGTGCCGCCCCTGCCCACGTGGAAGATGTCGACCGTGCTGCCGCCGAGTTCCACAGTTTCCGGCAGATAGTCCCCGGCATAAAGATAGACATCCGTATCCGGCAGGTCAAACGGGTTGCGCGAATAGGCCACGCCGCCGACCTGCGGGCGGCCCACGGCGAAACAGCCCACGCAGATGTTGGTGCCCACGTCGGGCAGGCCGCGGTTGAAACGGTAGATGACGGCTTCGGGGTCATATTTTTTGGCGAGCACACGCCTGAAAGCGCGCAAAACCGCTTCATCCGTGACACCTTCCAGAGGCAGCACCGGGCCCCAGAGCGACATGCCGCCGGAATCGCCCGTGCCGCTCGGCCATACCCGGCCCCGGAGCAGCAGTCGCTGCCGGGGCAGATTTGTGCTTTCGCGCAGATGGTGCACGGCTTCAAGCACGGCTTTTTCCACTTCGGGGGGCAGGGGGGCCTGTTCGATACAGTCGCGCAGAGAGGCGCAGAGTGCGTAGAGATTCGATGGGCGCATGCCGCCGGCGGCCTGGATGCGTCGGTTCAGTTCTTCCTGCAGGCCTTCGTGCAGCAGACTCATCTGGCAGCCCGCCGCCGTAATAATGCAGCCCGGAGGCACGCAGCCGCTTGTGCAGGCGTCTTTGAGCACGCCCAGACGGATCATGGCCGGATCGCAAAGTTCCGGGGTTAAATCCGCATGTCCGAGAGGCAGCAGAAGCGGCCCGCGCAAAGGAGCCAGTTCTCCCTGAAGCAGGGCGCTGATGGCGCTTTGCACGCGCTCAAAGCTTTGCTCGAGATCGGGATTGGTTTTTTCCGACAGTTCGGCCAGACGGCGCAGACATTGCAGTCCCTGCGCGGAAAGATTGGTGCAGACGGCCTGGATGGCCTGCATGCTGTACGGCCGGGATTCGTACAGATAGGCTTCCATGCCGGCCATGGCTTCCTGAAGTTGGTTCCAGGCGTTGAGAAAAAGCTTGAAGCGATAGTAGCGGGCGGCAAAACGTTCTTTTTCGCCTTCCCGCCGCGCGGCGTCTTTGGATTGAAAAAAGCGGGTGATAAAACGCAGCATGCCGATGCCGACTTCCTTCATGCAACAGGTGGGAGCATTTCAAACGGGCGCCGGCGCATGATATCGGAAAACGGCGTCAACTCCCGCTTTTTTGCTCGGTGTTCAGGGCGCGCAAGTGGCCGGCGTCTTCAATGAGATGCCACAATTCGTTGAAGTTCGGCGGCTTCATAACATAGCCGAAAGCGCCCAGGCGCAGCCCGTTGACGGCGGAATCGGGATCCGCATGGCCGGAGAGCATGATAATCTCGATCTCCGGATAGAGGCCCTTGATTTTTTCCAGTGCGGAAAGCCCGCCCATGCCGGGCATTTTTACATCCAGAATGACCACATCGGCACGCTCTTTGCCGAGCATTTCCAGGGCTTCTTCGCCGCTGTGCGCGCATCTGCACAGGCAACCCCGGCGTGTGAGGCGTTTGGAAAGCAATTCTGTGGCCTCAGTTTCATCATCTACCAAAAGAATGCGTAGGGCTTCCATAGCGTGTCTCCAGCATCGGGACGTGGGAAGGTATCTTTGAGAATTTATCCCGTCTTCCGGCCGGAGACAAGTGAAATATGCCGATGAGACGGCGTTCCGGGCGATTCCGAAACGCCGCCCTTACTGTGAAACGTTTTATGCTTCCTGTTTTTTGCCTTTCTTCATGGTCATGCCCACGCCTTCGAAAAGTTCGAAGATGGCGAAGCCGTACCAGAGCGTATAGACCACGTAAAAAACGAGCAGGCCGAGCATGTGGAAAAGTTCGCCCTTCACGCTGCCTATTTCTATGCCGCGGAAGTTGTAGGCCGGTTCGATGCCTTTACGGATGACGAGATCCACAACCTGGGCCTCGGGGATGAGTTTGCCCTTTTGCAGTTCCTTGATCATGGGGCTTAAGCCTTCCCACCAGAACGACATGGCCTTGTAGCCGTCCATGCCGTATTTTGCGGCAACGGATTCGGGCTTGTCGTGATAGATCGCGTCGCAGTCGGCCAGCACCGTCATAAGCATTTTGCCCAGATCCGCCTTAAGCGCAACAGAGCCGTTCGCGGCCGTGGCCTGCGCGCCGGCGGCCGTCATCAGCTTCGCCACGGTGTCGGCCGAGGCCGCTTTTTTCAGCGGCACGTTCAGTTCAACCATCTTGCCTTCAAAGCTCTTCACTCTGGGGCCTATTTCCGGCACGAACCAGGAAGACCCCTTGGAAAGGCGGTTGAAGAGATTGTCCGCATAATCCAGCCCGGTGATCTTCGTTCCTTTGTCGCCGGGGAAAGAGGGCGAGAGGATGAACAGAAAGACCGCCGCGAACGAGGCCATCAGCAGCGCGCCCCGCATGAAGCATTTTTTGTCGACGATAATCATGGTTACCCCTCCGCTCTCAGCTTGCCGATGTTGGCAATGAATTTTCCGATGACCCACGCGCCGAACACGGCCACCACGATCCAGAACAGCACGTTCCCGACGTATTCTATGCCGTCCACCAGACCGGGGGAGAGAGAGATGACCTCAAGCTCCACCAGTTTTTTGGGCAGCGTGGCGGCGCGGTTGACAAAGCCCGCCAGAATGGAAACGGCGTAGAAACCGCGAATGTGGATGCCTTTGACGACCTTGGTGGTCAACGCGCCCATCTGGATGCCCAGCAGGGAGCCGAGCAGCATGCCCATGGCCAGGGTGTAGAACACGAAGCCGTAGACCGCGTACTGCCCGATGGCCGCGATGCCCGCCGTAAAAATGATCTGCAGGATGTCCGTGCCCACGGTGGTCATGGAGGACACGCCGAAGATGTACACAAACATGGGGAAGGTGACGAAGCCGCCGCCCACGCCCATGATGGCGGCCAGAATGCCCACCACCATGCCGCCGGCCGCGACAATCCAGCCGGAAATGCGCCGGCCGCCGGGCACGAGATCTTCATCAAACGTGATCATGGGCGGTACGGAAACGGACTGCAACCGCCCGGAAAGCGGAGTCATGCCGCCGGGTCCGCCGTGGGCGTCGCCGCCGCCGCCGCTTTGTTTGGACGCGGAAATAAAGTCGAACAAGGCGTAAAAACCGAGAAATCCCAAAAGAACCGCATATATGGAGCTGATAAAAACTTCGGAAAGCAGAGGATCCTTGTTATAGAGGCCCTTGTTGATGGCCCCGCCGATAAAGGTTCCCCCCGCCGATCCGACAAGAAAGGCGGCCGCCAGCGCCCCCGACACGTTGCCGAGCTTTTTGTGCACCGTGGTGCCCATGATGGCCTTGGCGAAGATGTGGAAAAGGTCGGTGCCCACGGCCAGAATGCCCTTGACCCCGGCGGCCATGAGGGCCGGCGTGATGATGAAGCCGCCGCCCGCGCCTATGCAGCCGGTGATCAGGCCCGCGGCCACCCCGACGAGAATGGAAACGATGAAGATTTTTGTGGAATAGAAGGCGGGCGCGTAGGCCGTCTTGCCGCCGATCATGTCCGCCGCTTCCGCGAATGACAGCAGGATCATCGGCAGCGCGAGCAGAACGAGGATCATGAGTTTTTTACGGTTGCGGATGATCGACATGGAGACATCATAATCCCAGCGGGCGTACGCCTGTGAGCCCGCTTTAAGAAATTCATACACTTGTCTGCCGAAATTCATGGATTACCTCCGGTCTGAAGTGGCTCGTGTTCGTTCACTTCGTTTGCGTACAGCAAATGCCGCGCCAAAATTTCTTGAAAATAACATAACGATATTGTTACATTTTTCTTTTTGCCGGCAACGGCCGGTACGCGTGTTCCGTCCGTTTTTTTTACACTTGCTCCGGCCGGCGCGTGAAATGCGCGGAACAGCGGGCGGCGGAACTGTCGGCTTTTTTTTCGGCAGGCGGACAGCGGGCGCAACGGAGGAACACGCATCCTCCGGCCGGCGTATCTCCGAAAAAATATTCGTCTTTCGGAACACAGGGCGTTGTTCGCACCTTTCCGCCGCCTGCTGCGAAAAACTGCTCGATTTGATTGAAGACCTGGAAGATGGGGAGATTGTCGGGCGGCGCCGGAACGATCCGGCGATGAAGGTTGACCTGGAAGCTTTGCGAGACGGTCGTGACATATGAACGTGAATTCACGGGGATGTGTACGCGACCGCGAAAATTCGACAGTGAGGGAAAAATTCACGCCGGTGGGCATCCGCGCTCGGGCGCGGCTTTTCCGTTCTATCCATAATATTGAGCGGCGCGCCGGCTTGGCGGCGTTCTTTTTTCCGCATACAAAAAAGGCGCTCCGGATGAAGCGCCTTTGCAGGTGCGGGTACTGGAGCAGATTAACTTTGAAACGCTCGCTCCGGCGTGGCCGGCGAAAACAAATTTCGCCTACGCCTGCGCGGCGGCCGGCGCTTTGCGCCGGCAGAGCATTTACACATTTTCAATGGTAAAATGCTCTAAGCGGCCGCTTTTTTAGGTGGTCGTGTCATGTCGCCGCGCCCTGCCAGCAAGCCGGCAACGGAAATATCTTCATCCAGGGCATCCCAATGTATACCTCCCTGACTCAGTTCAAACCGGTTGAGCTGCTGCGGCGCGGCTCTCAGCAGCCGGGGAAACCAGGCCAGGGGAATGCCGAGTGTGCGGGCGTCATTCAGTTCAACCCACATCGTGCTTTCATCGAACCAGACCTTCGTGGGTTTGGGTAAAGTATTCATTGTATGCCCCCAGGAATTTATCAAGATACTGTTCAACAATATCCAATAGTTCATGTAGTTGTTTTGCCGACAACCCGTCGCTTTTCACAACGGCGGGAGGCTCGAGAAACATTTTCGCTTCCCCTCCGTTGCCCCGTACGTGAATATGCGGAGGCTCCAAAGGATTGCCTTCGTTTGAGTAGAAAAAGAACGTATATGGGCCGGCCCTATGGACTACAGGCATATCTGCTCCTGAAACACGGTAGCAACTGCGCATAAAAAGTCAAACGCCCGCCGCCTTTCCCCGGCGGGCGTCGCTTTCGGCTCCAAAATACCGCCGCAAATATCGCGACGCCGCTTCGCGACTGTTGGTTAAAAGCAAAATACAAGATTTAAGGCTTAAGCCTTAAAGCGGGGGAGGGTTTTCCTCCCCCTTCTAAACAAAGACAAAAAGACACCCTCAGCGA
>JAVBNZ010000051.1:0-18867 GCA_031551145.1 Desulfovibrionaceae bacterium
TTCTATCTGGTCGCCGTCGTTGATCTTGTCGATCTCGTCGCCCACTTCCAGCAGCATGAGCCCCATGTTGAAGGCGTTGCGGTAAAAAATGCGCGCGAAGCTGTGCGCGACGACCAGTCCTATCCCCGCGCCGAGCAGGGCGAGCGGCGCGTGCTCACGCGAGGAGCCGCAGCCGAAGTTGCGGCCGGCGGCCATGATGTCGCCGGGCTTCACGCGTTTGACCCAGCCGGGCTCCAGGCCTTCCATACAGTTTTCGCCGAGTTCCTTCGTGTCGGTGGTGACGAGGAAGCGCGCCGGGATGATGGCGTCCGTGTCAATATGATCGCCCACCTTATGGGCCGTGCCTTTGAATTTCATTTTGGGCTCCTAAATCTGTAGTAGTGCCTCAATTTGAGTTCGCACCGTAGTGGGAACGGTTTGTCGTCAGACGAGGAAGGCAAGATTTTCGCGACGGGAGTGGACTCCTTGGTTCATGACCGGAGCGAAAAACACAAGCCGCCGGAGGCAGCGCCGACAGGCGCTTCAAGCGACAAGGGCGCGTTTGCTGAACTTGTTTCAGCAAACATGAATGCGCCCGTCGGAGCGGCAAAGGACGAAGTATCACGGCAAACCGGCCCACTACTAAAGTTGCGCCGGGCTTGCGATGATGCCGGCCACGGCCGAGGCGGCGGCCGTTACCGGGCTCGCCAGATAGACCTCGGACTCCAGGCTGCCCATGCGGCCCCGGAAGTTGCGGTTGGTGGTGGCCACGGCGCGCTCGCCGTCGGCCAATATGCCCATGTGCCCGCCCAGGCAGGGGCCGCAGGTGGGCGGGCCCACCACGCAGCCGGCGTCGAGGAAGATCTCGAAAAGCCCTTCTTTCATGGCCTGACGCCACACGGCGGGCGTGGCCGGCAGGACGATGCAGCGCACGTCCCGCGCCACTTTGCGGCCCTTGAGCACCAGGGCGGCGTCGCGCATGTCGGAAATGCGGCCGTTGGTGCAGGAGCCGATGATCACCTGGTTGATCGGCAGGCTGGGCAGCGCGGACACGGGCTTGACGTTGTCCGGCAGATGCGGGCAGGACACGACCGGCTCCATGCGGCCGACATCGAAGCGCACTTCGCGCGCGTATTCCGCGCCGCGATCCGCGACGAGCAGGGGCGCATCGGGCCGGCCGTGCGCCGCGCACCAGTTGCGGGTGCGGGCGTCCGTCGCGAAAAGCCCGACCTTGCCGCCGGCTTCGATGGCCATGTTGGCCATGGTCATGCGGCCTTCCACGTCCAGGGCTTCCACGGTGGGGCCGTCGAATTCCAGGGCGCTGTACAGCGCGCCATCCACGCTGATCTCGCCGATAAGCGCCAGCATGAGATCCTTGGCGCGCAGCCATTCGGGCATCACGCCCGAGTAGTGGACGTGGATGGAGGGCGGCACCTTGAACCAGGTTTCGCCCAGCGCCATGGCCGCCGCGATGTCGGTGGAGCCCATGCCCGTGGCGAAGGCTCCCAGACCGCCGTAGGTGCAGGTGTGGCTGTCCGCGCCCACAACCACGTCGCCGGGGCCGACCAGGCCGAGCTCGGGCAGCAGCGCGTGCTCCACGCCGCAGTCCCCGCCCTCGAAATAGTTCGTAACGCCGAATTCGCGCGCGAATTCCCGGCAGGTTTTGACCTGGTTGGCGGAGGCGATGTCTTTCTGCGGGGTGAAGTGATCCATGACCAGAAAAATCCTGTCCTTGTCGAACACGCGCCGCGCGCCCATTTCACGGAAGGATTTTATGGCCAGCGGGGCCGTGATGTCGTTGGCCAGCACGGAGGAGACGCGGCAGCGCACGATTTGGCCGGGCCGCTCCACTTTTTGATCCGTATGGGTCTGGAGAATTTTCTGCGCCAAGGTTTGAGGCATGGGAAACTCCTGTTATTTTCCTACGAATTCCTGCTCTTCACGTTCTTTCTTCGCCAGGCGGTTCAGCGCGTTGGTAAAGGCGCGGGCGCTGGCCATGATCACGTCCGGGTGGGTGCCCCGGCCGACCGCGCAGCGGCCTTTGTCGCACAGGCGCACCAGCACTTCGCCCTGGGCGTCCGTGCCGCCGGTGATGGCGTTGACCGCGTATTGCTGCAGCTCCGGGCTGTAGCCGGTAAGATGGGCGATGACGTGGAACAGCGCGTCCACCGGCCCTACGCCGAAGGCGGAATGCCGACGCTCTTCGCCGTCTATTTCCATAACCACGGCGGCTGTGGGCGGTACGCCGCTGTCTGTGCACTGCACGCTGACGTTGCGCAGCTTGAAGCGGTCGGGCAGGCGGTAAATTTCCTCCAGCACCAGAGCCTCGAGGTCCTCGTCGTGGATCTGGGCCTTTTTGTCGGCCAGGGCTTTCACCGCGGCCACCACCTGGCCGATCTGCTCGTCGTTCAGGTCATAGCCCATGCTTTCGAGCTTGTTCTTCACGGCGCCCTTGCCGGAATGCTTGCCCAGGATGAGATCGGTCTGCGAACGCCCCACGGATTCCGGGGTCATGATTTCGTAGGTGCCCCGGTGCTTGAGCATGCCGTCCTGGTGGATGCCGGATTCGTGCGCAAAGGCGTTCGAGCCCACCACGGCCTTGTTGGCCGGAATGGGGCGGCCGATGATCATCGAAAGCAGCCGGCAGGAAGGATAGAGCTGCTGCGAACGTATTTTATGGCTCAGGCCGTAGTAGTCGGAACGCACATTCAGCGCGGCCGTCACTTCTTCCAGGGAGGCGTTGCCCGCTCGCTCGCCTATGCCCAGCAGGGTCACTTCGGCCTGGCGCGCGCCGGCCTTGAGGGCCGCAAGCGTGTTGGCCGTGGCCAGCCCCAGATCGTTGTGGCAGTGCACGCTGAAGATCGCCTTGTCGCTGTTCGGCGTATGTTCCATCACATAGCGCATAAGCTCGGCGTATTCTTGCGGCTGGGCGTAGCCCACGGTGTCGGGCACGTTGATCGTCTTGGCGCCGGCCCTGATGACGGCCTCAAACACGCGGCAGAGAAAATCCCTGTCGGAACGGGAGGCGTCCTCGGCCGAAAATTCCACGTCGCTCGTCAGGCCGGCGGCCAGGCGCACGGCGGCGACCGCCTGCTCCAGCACCTGATCCGGGGTCTTGCGCAGCTTGTATTCCATGTGCAGGGGCGAAGAGGCGAGAAAGATGTGCAGGCGCGGCATGCGCGCGCCCTGAATGGCCTCCCAGGCGCGTTCGATGTCGGGTTGCACGGCGCGGCAGAGCGCCGCGATGCGGATGTTGCCGGCCGCCGCGGCAATGGCTTTTACGGCTTCAAAATCCCCCCTGCTGGCCGCCGGAAAGCCGGCTTCCATAACGTCCACGCCCAGTATTTCCAGCTGTCTTGCCAGGCGCAGCTTTTCCTCCAGGTTCATGGTCGCGCCGGGGGATTGCTCCCCGTCGCGCAGGGTGGTGTCGAAAAAATACACGTGATCGGACATAAGGCTTCTCCTTCAAGGCTCTCGGCCGTGGAGCCGAATTCGGTCACACGACAAGAGAAATACAATACAAATATTTTTGCGCGCTGCCAAGCGATGCTCAGCGTGCCTGCGCTTCGGCCGCGATCTGCGCCCAGAGATCGGGCAGGTTGACGATTTCCGTCACCCGGCGCTCCTGCGGTGCGCCTTCCAGGCGCAACAGCAAAGGATAGCTGTTGCCGTTGCCGTGGTCGCGCAGCAGGGCGGGCAGAAGGAAGGCCCCGCCGCCGGCCGCGGCCGCCGGGCCTGCGACCGCAAGCTCCTTGCGGCCCAGAGAAGCCTCGGCAAAAAGCGGGGAAAGCATGCCCCCCGGCCGCACGCTCTTGTCCGGCCTGCCCGCGAAATGGCCGGAGGCCACGCCGTAGCGCACAAATGCCCCGCATTCGTCTTCCAGCAGGCCGCGCAGCGCGGCTGTGGCCTGGGGGCTGCTTCTTACCTGCGAGAGCATGAGCGCGAGCAGCGGAGGCAGGCTGCCGCCTTCGGGCCTGGCCGCGTCTTCCAGCAGCATGTCCACGGCCCGGCCGGCGATGCCGCGCATGTCCACCAGACGCTCAAAGCGCGCGCTGTCTTTCGCGTCTATGGCCGCCTGGATTTCGCGCACCGTGCTTTCGGGAGCGGAGGACGAAGCCGCGCGGACGCCGGATGCGCAGAGCAGGAAGAAGACAAGGAAAATCGTGATGATGCGCATGAGATCTCCTGGGAAATCCAAACTTCGTCATTCCCGCGCAGGCGGGAATCCGGTCTTTCGGGTTTGAAATTGCGTAATAATTTTCGGTCTGGATTACGACCCTTTCAGAGTCAAAGGCAGGCCGCAACTGACCAGGATAACTTCGCGGCAGCGGGCGGCCAGGATTTGGTTCGCCTCTCCGGTCAGGTCGCGGAAGCGGTTGCCGAGTTCCGTGGCCGGCGCCACGCCGCAGCCGCATTCCTGCGTGACCAGAACGATCGGGACGGCCGAAGCCGCGACCAGATCGGCCAGCCGGCGCGCGAGAATCAGCATGTGCTCCGTGGACAGGCCGCGCTCCATGAGGTTGACGAGCCAGAAGGGCACGCAGTCGATGAGCAGGACGCCGCGGTCCCGTGTCGTTTCCTGGTTGGCCTGTTCCAGAACGGCCGGCAGATCGACGGGGGTTTCAATGCAGCGCCAGCCCTGTCCGCGCGCGGCCCGGTGGCGTTCGACGCGCCGGAGCATGCCGGCATCCCCGGGGCGGGCCGTGGCTATGAAGACGCGCCTCTCCGCCAGGGCCTCGGCCCGGTGCAGGGCCAGAGCGCTTTTGCCGCTGCGGCAGCCGCCGACGTAGAGTATGCCGCCCCCGATCCGCCCCCTGATCCGCCCCATGTCCGCCCCCTGAACCGTCCGGCCGTTACGGGGTTTTCGGCGTTTTCGGAGCCTTGCCGGCGGCGGCCTCGAAACGGCGGGAGAGATCGGCCAGCAGTTGCGAAGCTTTGACGGCCGCAGCCTGCGCGTCGGGTTGATCCAGGCGGCGCTCGATCCACAGCGTGACGAAGAGCACGGTGTCGTCATCCAGATGGCGGACGGGCGCACCCTTGCGTATGGCGGCGATCAGGGCAGCGCGCGCGGCGTTGTGTTCCTGCAGCGCGGAGCGGTAGCGCCCGTTCAGTTCCGCCAGTTTTTTTTCCAGGTTTTGGACAGAGGCCGTGTTTCCCTTTTCGCGCGCCTCATCCAGGGCAAAGACGGTTTCCGTGATTTCGGCATGCACGGCAAGGCTTTTGCGGCCCACGGCATTGACCTGTTCGATGCGGGCCTTGAGATCGGGCATGGCGGCCGCACCGGCCGTCACCTTCGACAAATCGCCAAAAAATCCGGCGTAGTTCGCATACAGATCGTCAAGTTGCGCTTCGCTCATGGCCTTGCCCTGATCCGGCGCAAGGGCCGCATGGGCGACTTCGTCCACAAAGCGCTCGGCGTAGATGCCGTACAGGGCTTCCAGCATGGAGGGCGAGAAGGCGTACCGCAGGATGAAGGCGCGGGAGGCCGGAATATCGCCGGCGCTTTTGCGCTCCATGCCGCGCAGGGTCGTGCCGTAGCGCAGGTTGGCCGCCTGGAGGCCGGCGTTGATCTGTCCCCTGCCTCCGGCCGGGGCGGGCTTGTAGCGCGACACCATCCAGCCGGCGAGATCGCGCACGAAATCCGCGCGGATCACGCTGTCTTCCCGCAGTTTGGGAGCGACGCCCGGCGGCGCGGGCTCCTGCTGCCCGTTCACGGCCTGGGCAGCGGCGGCGGCTTCAAGATCCGCCGGGGAAGCCAGGGTGCCCTGGATCAGCGTACCGTTGGCGGATACGCCCGGCGCGGCCGTGCCCACGCTGTGCAGGGGAGGCGGAGGAGGGGGGGAGACCAGTTTTTTGCCGGCATCGACCAGGGGAGCAAGCCCGGCGTCCTGCAACAGGGATTCGGTTTTCCCGGCCAGTTCCTTTTTGTCGTCGTCACTGCGGGTGAGCCAGAACACGGCGCAGCCGAGCGCGATCACGGCCAGCACGGCCGGGATGATCAGCTTCATACGGCCCGCTGTCCCCGGACGGGGGGCGGGCAGGGAATTCAGTTTCAGTTGAGGTTCCATGACGGCTCCAGGCGTGGACGTCGACCGCTTTCCAGATCCGCGACGTCCGTATGAGAGCGTTTTTGTTTTGAGAATATTCCGATCTTGAAAAGTTCTATACCAGTCGCGCCTGCGACTGTGAAGCCGAGGAGGACCGTTATTCTGGATTTTTTTTAAACTTTTGCGCCGGCATCATGAAATGTGGTTTTTATGTTTGACGATAAGGATGGAAAACTCTACATTTCAGGCCTATCCCTTGTTCCGGGGGAGAATCCGCTTTTTTACAGCCCGGCGCGCTTCGGCGTCCGGAAAAGGAGTGTGCGATGCCCAGTTACATGTATTTTCTTGTTGCGTTGGCCGCGCTGCTGGGCGGCTATTTTATCTACGGCACTATTGTCGAAAAGGTCTTCGGCCCCGACAGCCGGGATACCCCCGCGGTGGCGAAAGCCGACGGCGTGGACTACGTAACCCTGCCCACCTGGAAAATTTACCTGATCCAGCTTTTGAACATTGCCGGCCTCGGCCCGGTTTTCGGTCCCATTCTGGGCGCTTTGTGGGGCCCCTCCGCCCTGCTTTGGATCGTTATCGGCTGCATTTTTGCCGGGGCAGTGCACGACTATATGTCGGGCATGCTTTCCATGCGCTACGGCGGCGAAAACGTGCCGACCGTGGTGGGCTATACGCTGGGCAACACCTTCAAACAGATCATGCGGGCCTTTTCCCTCATCCTGCTGGTGCTTGTCGGCGTGGTTTTCGTGGCCGGCCCGGCCAAGCTGCTGGCCACCATCACTCCGCTTGAATACGCCCCCTGGGTCGTCATCATCTTCGCCTACTACTTCCTGGCCACCATGCTGCCGATCGACAAGATCATCGGCCGCATCTACCCGATTTTCGGCGCCATCCTCGCCATCATGGCCATCGGCATGACGACCATGCTCTTCGTCAAGGGCTACACGTTCTATCCCGCGGTTACCGAAATAGCCAATCAGCATCCCAAGGCCCTGCCTGTCTGGCCGCTGGTGTTCATCACCATCGCCTGCGGCGCCATCAGCGGCTTCCACGCCACGCAGTCGCCCATCATGGCCCGTTGCATCAGGAGTGAAACGCAGGGCCGCTTCATCTTCTACGGCGGCATGATCGCCGAAGGCGTCGTCGCCCTCATCTGGGCCACCGTGGCCATGACCTTCTACAACACCCCCGGCGATCTCAGCGCGGCACTCGCGGCCGGCGGCCCCGGCAAGGTGGTGGCCGATTCCGCCAAGTCCCTCATGGGGCCCATCGGCGGCGTGCTCGCCATTCTGGGCGTGGTCATCCTGCCCGTGACCTCCGGCGACACGGCCTTTCGCGCCGCGCGTCTCATCGTGGCCGAAACCATCAAGCTGCCCCAGATCGCAATCCCCCGCCGCCTGATGATTTCCGTGCCGCTCTTCGTTATCGGCATTGCCATCAGCCGCGTGGACTTCAACCTGATCTGGCGCTATTTCGGCTTCGCCAACCAGAGCCTGGCCGCCATCGTGCTCTGGGCCGGTGCGGCGTATCTCTATCAGAAAGGCCGCTTCCACTGGATTTGCAGCGTCCCGGCCGCCTTCATGACGGCGGTGAGCGTTTCCTACATTTGCTTTGAAAAGACGATGGGCTTCGGGCTTTCGCTCGACATGTCCACCTACATCGGCGTGGGAGCGGCCGTGGTGGCCCTTGTCGCCCTGCTGCTCGCGGGCGGGAAGCCTGTGGCCGAGGCTCCGGCCGACGCCTAGCCGGGTAGCGGCTCATTTTGCCGTGATGCTTTGTCAGACTTCGTTTTTGCCTCCGGTCATGGACGAAAAGAGTCCACTCCCATCGGCAAAAACTCGTCTTCCTCGCCTGACGGCAAAAGCAGCCGCTCCCTTGGGCTGCCTCCGCTTTATTGAAATGCAAAACGGCGCTCCCTGTGGAGCGCCGTTTTGCGTCTCAACAATTAGAGCCTGTACCGCTTGAAACAGCCGCCGGCCCTGTGGCCATAATGCTCTATGGAAGCACTGATGAAATGGATCTTGGAAACGCTCAGTTATTTTGTTTGGCAAGAAAGGCAAGTTTTCTCGATGGGGGACGGGCTCTTCCGCCCTTCCCCCGGAGGGAAAACGCCGCCTGACGCAGTCCAAACGGAATAAATCAGCGTTTCCCTATATCCCCGCCATATTGCGTATGGCGGCGGCATAGGCCGCGCGCAGGGCCTCGATATAAGCCGGGTCGGCCTTGCCCTTCCAGTTTTCCACTTCGAGGAAGCGTTTGGAAATGGGCACGCTTTCCGGCGTAAAGCCGGTCTGGAGCTTGAGCTTCCAGCGCAGGGACTGCATTTTGTCGGCCCCGTCCATAAGCCCGTCGGAAAGGGCGTTCAGACCGAGCGAAGAAAGGGCCGCGCGCACGCGATCCGTGCTGTAGACCTTGCGGGCGAACAGGCAGGAAACCATGCTCGTCAGCATGACGCGCGCCTTCTCGTCGTCCTTGAGAAAGGCCACGGCCTTGTCCACGTCCTGTTCCTTGTGGCTCTGGTCGTAGGAATAGCCGCCGCTGTCGAGGTGGGAGTGGCGGAAACCCAGAGCCTGGGCCACGTAAAACACTTCGCCCGTGGCATAGCCGGCCATTTCCTGGCCGAGCACGCAGGCGAAATCCACGCCGCCGTAAATGCCGGCCGCATGCAGCGCGCCCTTGCCCAGCGCCCGCCAAAATTCGTTCGTGCCGTTCGAGATATGGCGCAGGGCGGCCAGATAGCCCTGCTTTTCGCCGAAGCGCAGGGGAACCAGAGTTTCCTCTTCGCGGATCAGGCCCTTTTCAAAGGCTTCAGAGGCCCAGGCCAGGGTCACGCCCGTGCTCATGGAATCCAGTCCGCAGCTTTCTGTTTCGTCCAGCACGGCCATGATGTCTTCGGCGTTGGTCAGGCCGAGCATGGTGCCCTGAGCGAAGATCAGCTCATAGTCGTAGGAAACCTGCTTGAAGACGTATTCATGCTCGTCCGCGAACTGTTGCCGCAGCAGCGCGATGTGGATGCAGCCCACCGGGCAGCCGGAACAGGCGTTTTTGCGCATGAGGTGCTTGTCCGCGAAGTATTCGCCGGTGACGCCGACAATGCCGGGATCGGAGGTCGTCTGGAGGTTGCGCCAGGGCAGGGCACGCAGTTCGTTGAGCGGCGCGAGGTTTTCCGGGGTGCCGAGGTCGTGGTACTTCTTCATCATGTCCGTGGCGGTGACCTCGGTATAGATCTCCTTGAAAAGCTTGGGATAGTCCTTGCCTTCCGGCAGGTCGAAGGCCCGATCGCCGAGCACGACGATGCCCTTTAAATTCTTGCCGCCCATGACCGCGCCCGATCCCAGACGGCCGAAATGGCGGAAGGAATCCACGTTGATGCAGGCGTAGGCCACCTGATTTTCCCCGGCCGGACCTATGCGCAGGGTGGTGCGGTGCCCGGAGGAACCCATGCCGAAACGGCGCAGCTCACGCCCCGCGCCGAACACTCCCCGGCCGCGCAGGTAGTGCACATCTTTAATTTCTATGGTGCGCGCGCCGACTACGAGACAAGAAAGACTCCGCGCCCGGCCCGTGATCATCAGCGCGTCATAGCCGGAAAAGCGCAGCGAAAGCGCCAGACGGCCGCCGGCGTGGCTTTCCGCCCACTGGCCGGTGTAGGGCGAGCGGAAGCCGCATACCGTCTTGCTCATCAGCGGAAAGGCCCCGGTGAGCGGCCCGACGGCGAAGATGATAGGCTGTTCCGGGTCGTCGTGCGGGGCATCAACCTTGCCGAACTTTTCGTACAGGGCCGCTGCCAGGCCGCTGCCGCCCAGATGTTCCTCCCGACCTTCCAGGTCAAAGACCGTGGATTTGCCGGAGGTAAGATCCACATGCAGCACGCGCGAAGACAGGCTATTCAGCATGGTCGGCCTCCTCACGCTGTTTTTCCGTGCCGGGAATGTCGGCCATCTCCAAACAGCGGTGCGGGCAAAAAGCCGTGCAGCGCCCGCAGTGGATGCACACGCGCGGCAGAGCGGTTTCGGCGTCCACGTGCACGGCCTGCACGGGGCAGGCTTCGGCGCATTTGCCGCAGCGTATGCACAGGGCGTCGTTCTTCTTCACCCCGCCGCCGGGTCGCTGCACGCAGGCTCCGGTGGGGCACACGGCCGCGCAGGCCGCCGGATCGCAGGCCTGGCACACGCTTGCCTCAAAGCCCGTGCTCAGGCCGCCGGAAGAGCGGATCACAATGCCGGCGGCCGTCCATGACAGTTTTTTATGCACAAGGCGCGCGCAGGCCAGGGAGCAGGAATGGCAGCCGATGCAGCGCGCCATATACGGCGTGGTAAGTTTTTTCATGGTGCGCAGTATAAAGATGTTTGGGACGGGTGGGAAGGATTTTGCTCTTATTCTTCCAACTGAAAGTCCACGCGGATCTTATACAGGCGCTTTGCGGGCAGGTTGAGGACGGAAATGCCGGTTTTTTCCTCGATATCTTTCAGTTCGGCGCACACGGCTTCCCAGGAGGGGCCGATGAAGGTGAACCAGATGTTGTATTCGTGTTTGCGCAGGTAATTGTGGGTAACGCCGGGGCGGCGGTTGACCTCGGCGACGAAGGCGTCCATTTTTTCCGGCGGCACCTTGGCGGCGCAGAGGGTGGAGCGGAAGCCGAGCTTGGCGGACTGGAAGTTCGCGCCCATGCGGCGGATGAGCTTGTCCGCCTTCATGGCGCGCACGCGGGCCAGCGCTTCCTCCTCCGAAATGCCGAGGCGTTCGCCCAAGAGGGCGTAGGGCCGGGGAACAAGGGGAAAATCGGTCTGGATGATGTCCAGCAGGCGCTTATCTGTTGTGTCCATGCCCTTCTCCCCGCGCGGGCTCGAAGTTGCAGAGCGGCTCCGGGGCCATGTGATCGCCCGACATGGTATACGCCCTGGCGCGGCAGCCGCCGCAGACCTTGTGGTATTCGCACGCGCCGCACTTGCCCGTGTAGCAGGACTGGGTGCGGAACTGCCTGAAATATTCGGAACTGCGCCAGATTTCCGGGAAGGGCGTTGTGCGCACGTTGCCGCAGTCCAGTTCCAGATAGCCGCAGGGCTGCACCTGCCCCACATGGCTGATAAAGCAGAAGCCCGTGCCGCCCAGGCAGCCGCGCGTCATGGCGTCCATGCCGAAGTTTTCGGGGGTGATGCTCAAGCCCTCCTCGCGGGCGCGCTGCCGCATGATGCGGTAATAATGGGGCGCACAGGTGGCTTTCAGGTGCATGGAGGTGCTTTTGCGGAAATCGTAGAACCAGTGCAGCACCTCTTCGTACTGGGCGGCGGAGATGACCTGCTCGTCGATTTCGGCCGCGCGGCCCACGGGCACCAGCAGAAAGATGTGCCAGGCCTTGGAGCCTATGCGCTCGCAGAGGTCGAAAATCTTTTTGAACTGCGTCAGGTTGTCGCGCGTGACCGTGGTGTTGATCTGGAATTCCAGCCCGGCGGCCTTCAGGAATTCAATGCCGCGCATGGAGGCGTCGAACGCGCCGGGCACGCCGCGAAAAACGTCGTGGCTCGCGGCGTCCGGGCCGTCTATGGAGATCGAACAGCGCTGCACGCCGGCTTCCTTGAGGCGCCGCGCGTTCGCGGGATCGACGAGCGTGCCGTTGGGCGAGAACACGCAGCGCAGGCCCTTGGCCGTGGCGTAGGCGATCAACTCGTACACGTCGGGGCGCATCATGGGATCGCCGCCGGTGAAGATGATGATGGGGTTGCCCACTTCGGGAAAGGTGTCGATCAGGGCCTTGGCTTCGGCGGTATCAAGCTCGCCGGGATAGGGCTCGGGATGGGCTTCGGCCCGGCAGTGTTTGCAGGCCAGATTGCAGGAGCGCGTTACTTCCCAGGCGATGAGCCGGCAGGCCGGCGAGCCGTCGGCAAGGCGGGCCGCTCCCGCGCCGTGCGCGGGAGCGGCGTTTTTGTGATGAGGATGCACGTTGTTTATACCAATTTTTTTGTAAGCAGTTCTTCCGTGAAATAGCTCAAAATAAGGTTCGCGCCTGCGCGCTTGATGCCGAGCAGGGATTCGAGGATCACGGCCTCTTCGTCCACCCAGCCCTGAAGGCCCGCGGCCTTGATCATCGCGTATTCGCCGCTGACTTGATAGGCGGCGACGGGCGCGTCAAAGCGCTCGGCCAGGCGGCGGATCATGTCCATATACGGCCCGGCGGGCTTCACCATAAGGATGTCCGCGCCTTCTTCCAGGTCGGCGGCCGCTTCGCGCAGGCCTTCTTTGGCGTTGGCCGGATCCATCTGGTAGCGTTTGCGGTGCGTTACGCCGCCGGAAGGCGCGGACTCCGCCGCCTCGCGAAACGGCCCGTAGTAGGCCGAAGCGTATTTGACGGAATACGACATGATCGGCAGGTTGTAAAAGCCTTCGCGGTCGAGCCGGGCGCGTATGGCGGCCACGCGGCCGTCCATCATGTCGGAAGGGGCGACGATGTCGGCCCCTGCCTGGGCGTGGCTCAAGGCCGTGCGGGCGAGCAGTTCCAGGGTGGGATCGTTGAGCACTTCGCCTTCCTCGGAAAGCAGGCCGCAGTGCCCGTGCGAGGTGTATTCACACAGGCAGACGTCGGTAACGACCACCAGCGCGGGCCAGTTCTCCTTGAGCATGCGTATGCTGCGCTGCACCACGCCTTCTGGGCTCCAGGCGTCGGAGCCCTGGGCGTCCTTGCGCGCGGGAATGCCGAAAAGCAGGAGTCCGCGCAGGCCGGCATCCACGGCCCTGCCCACCTGCTCTTTCAGGGATTGCAGGGAAAGCTGGAACTGGCCGGGCATGGAGGGGATTTCCCTGCGCAGCTTCCAGTCGTCGCTGTCCACGACGAAGTAGGGCATGATGAGATCGGCGGCGTGCAGGCGCGTTTCCCGCACCATTTCCCGCAACATGCGGCCGCGCCGCAGGCGGCGGCCCCGGTAGAAGTTCGTGTTCTGCTGCATGATTTCTCCTCGTTGCTGAAAGATGCGATATCCGTCAGCGCGTTTTCTTCTTGAGCGGCGTCTTGCCGCCCGGGGCCTTGGGGGCGGCCTGGGGCATGGGACGCACGGGTTCGGGAGCCTCGGCCCGCAGCTTGGGGCAGCCGAAGTGCATGAAATCCACCTCCGGCAGGCCGGTGACGCGCGCGTCCGGGGCCATGGCGAAGCCGGAATAATAGTGGATGTCCTCGTCCAACTTCATGACGTCCAAATGCTGCACCAGGGAGGGGTATTTGTCGGCCAGATCGCGCAGAATGCGCGCATAGGTCACGTCCCCGCCGTGGAAGCCGTCCACGAATTCGCAGTCCGTGGATTTCAGGCTCTTGGGGTTGCTGTAGTCCTGCACCTCTATATCACGCCCGGCCAGGGTCTCCGCAAGCTGAAAAAGCTGGGGATACTCTTTTTCCCTCTCCAGCATGGCGTCGTACACGGCCTGGGAGAGCGGGGAAATGAACAAATAGACGCGCACGCCCCTGGCCTGGAGCCGGCAGAGAATTTCGGCCAGCGCGTCCACATGTTCCGCCGAGAGCTCCGGCGCGGGCGCAAAGGCTTTGATGCCGTACTGCACCTGCTTGAGCGTGTCGCGGAACTTGTAGTCGAAAGGCTTCTGCCGGCCCGTCACGTCGGCGGTATAGTACCAGGAGCCGTCCGTGGCGAAGCCGTCATGGAATTTCTGGGCCATGATGCCGTACATGTTCTTTTCAAAACCGGCGTAGAGGGGCGCGAAGAACTGCGCAGGGCTCAGCTTGCCGTCCAGCAGCCAGGAATACGGGGTCTTGAGCGTGTCGAACGTATATTCGTAACTGCCGGAAGTGGGCGGCACGTTGTTGAAGGGTTGAGGCTCCCATTTTTTGGTGAACCACCAGAAATCCAGGCCCAGGATCACGGCTTCGGGCGTGTGGACCTTGAGCATGGCGTCGATGGTGCTGCGCAGAACGGCCAGGTTGCCGGCCGTGCCGCCTATGTTCAGAAAACGCTTGGTGAAGTATTTGCCGCGGAACTGCATGACCCGCGAGGAGCCGAGCGCGATGATGTCCGGCTTGACCGCCGTGTAGAGGTTGAGTTTGTAGTCCACAAAGTCCTGCGACATGCCGGAGCCGAAGATGACGAATTCTCCGGCGGCCTGTTTGCGCACCGCGCCGCGCATGTCCACGTCGCCGCTTGCGGAGGTGAACAGCCAACCGTAGGGCAGCAGCACCACAAGGCCGAAAAGCACGAAACAGGCGAGACTTTTGAAAAAAGCGGCAAAATAACTGCGGTATTCCATATGTCGTTCTCCCGCCGGCCTAGAATTGGAAGTAGAGGAACACGCTCTTGCGCGAAAGCAGGATGAGCGAAACAAAGGCCAGCAGCGCGAGCCAGGCGGCCCAGCGGGCGTCGGGCTTCCAGACGAAGCGCGCGCCTTCCGCGCCTTCGATCAGCCTGCGCGTGGTGGGGAAGCACCAGACGATAATCCCGGAAAGCGCCAGCCAGATGAAAGGCCACCAGCCCTGCACGTAATTGTTGGGGAACAGCCCCGCCCAGGAGCCGAAATCCGCCCGGCAGATGCCCGCCATGGCCGTGTACATGGCGCCGGCGGCCTGCATGCTGTCCGCCCTGAAGAGCACCCAGGCCAGATTGATGCAGAAGAAGGTGAAAACGATGCATATGATGCGCAGCACAGGATTGCGGACCACGGCCGGGATATTTTTGTCGGCCCAGGCTTTCCAGAAGTGGTTGACGCAAAGCATGGCCCCGTGCAGACCGCCCCAGACGATGAAGGTCCAGCCCGCGCCGTGCCACAGCCCGCCGAGCAGCATGGTGAGCAGCAGGTTGCGGTATTGCTTGAGTTTGCCCGCGCGGCTGCCGCCCAGGGGAATGTAGAGGAAGTCGCGCAGCCACAGGCTTAAGGTGATGTGCCAGCGCCGCCAGAAATCGACGATGCCGGTGGATTTGTAGGGGGAATCGAAGTTGTCGGGCAGGCGCAGGCCGAAGAAGAGGGCCGCGCCTATGGCCATGTCGGTATAGCCGGAAAAGTCGAAATACAACTGGAAGGTATAGGCCAGCGAACCCACCCAGGCCTCGGCGCTCGACAGGGGAAAGCCCTTGTGCGCCGCGCCGAAAATGCCGTTGGCATAGGCCGCGATGCTGTCGGCCACAATCACTTTTTTCGCCAGCCCGATAACAAAGAAGGTCAGGGCCTTGCCGATGTCGGCCGCGCTCATCTCTCCGGGTGCGGCGAGTTGGGGGCCGACCTGCGGATACCGCACGATGGGGCCGGAAATCACGTAGGGGAAGAAGGAGACGAAACCGGCGTAGTCCACAAGGCCCACGGGCGCGATCTGCCGGCGGTATACCGTCACCAGGTAGGCGATCTGCAGAAAGGTGTAGAAGGAGATGCCCAGCGGCAGGCCGGTTGCCTGGTGCGCTATGCCTGTGCCCAGCAGGGCGTTGATGTTGTCGATGACGAAGTTCGCGTATTTGAACCAGCACAGCGGCGCGAGATTGACAACCAGCGCCAGGGTCAGCGCCCGTTTGCGGGTGAAGCGCCCTTCTCCCGCGTCCGGCATGGCGGCGAGCAGCCGGGCGAACGCGCAGTTGATGCAGATCATGCAGAGCAGCAGCACCAGGAAGGACAATCCCCACAGCGCGTAAAAGATCAGCGAGGCCCCGAGAAGCAGCGGGCCGAGCCGGTCGCGCGCGGTTTGGGAGAGTATCCGGTACAGCAGCAGGAGAAGAGGCAGGAAAAAGAAGATGAATTGATAGGAATTGAAGAGCATGCGCGGCTTCCTCCGCTGTTACGGCAGTGGCGGGCGTGGAACCTCTAAAACAAAAGAGAATACCAAACAAAAAAGGCCCGTACGGGCCCGGAGCCGGGGTACGGGCAAAGCCCGCGGGAGCGGCGGCGTGTCACGCTCCCGCGGGTCTGCGAAAAAATCACATCTTCCCCCCGGGAAAAACAAAATATTTCTGTAAAAATAAGAAAACGCGCTACTCGCCGTTCAATTCGGCGCGGAATTTGCGGGAAAGCCGGAACACCACCACCTTGCGCGGGGGCAGGGTAATGGTCGCGTCTGTTTTGGGGTTGCGGCCCTTGCGGGCATCCTTGTCATAGGCTTCGAACTTGCCGAAACCACTGATCAGCAGGGTGCGGTCCTTTTTGACCGCCTGCTTCATGATGGTCAGCAGCTTTTCCACCAGCTTTTTTACTTCCGCCCGATTTTTGTCGGTTTTTTCGTAAATTGCCTCGACAATGTCGGCCTTGGTCAACGTTCTGCTCATTCAGTCCTCCAACCGTATTCCCATCTTTTCCGGCGGGCGATCTCGGACGGCATCGCCCGTGGGAAAAGTTCAGGTACAGACCCAAAATATCGTGAAAACAACATCAGGCACGGATTACACCGATCCCGCGCGAATTGCTCCACGCGGTATTTCGTGCCAAGGTGGCGAAACAATTCAGTGCGAACTATACCGGATTCACTCAAGCCAGGCAAGATTTTTTTTGGCAAATCTAACAATTACTTTCACTTCTAGAGATGAAGAGCCGTGGGACGCCTCCGGTGAGGAGTACACGCTGCCCTTTCCCTGGGGTCGTGCGCGGCGGGAACATCCCGTTCTGCCTGTCTTTTTGCCCTTTGCCGGCTGCGCCTCGCGCTGCGTGTTCTGCGCCCAGGATGCGGTAAGCGGCGCGCCCGCGCGCGCCGATGCGAACGAGGCCGTGCTTTCCGCCCTGGAAGAATTGGACCGGCAGCTTGCGGAACGCGCCGCGCGCCGGGCCGCTCCGGCGGAAGTCGCTTTTTACGGCGGCAGTTTTACCGCCCTGCCCGAACAGCTGCAGGCGGCCTGCCTGCGCCGCCTTGCGCCGTGGCGGGAAAGGGGCATGGTGTGCGCCGCGCGCTGCTCCACCCGGCCGGATGCGGTGACGGCGGACGGGCTCGCATATCTTAAGGATCTCGGCCTCGGAACGGTGGAGTTGGGGGTGCAGAGTTTTCACGGCCCGGCCCTGCGGGCTTCCGGCCGCGCTTATGGGGAGGAATACGCCCCGGCGGCCTGCGCCCTGGTGAAGAGGGCCGGGCTGCGCCTGGGCGTGCAGCTTATGCCGGGCATGCCCGGATCGGACGGAGGGGATGGATCGGAAACCGGACCTGCGGTTTCGATGCGGCTTTTTCTGGACGACCTGCGCCGGGCGCTCAGGCTGGGTGCGGATTTTCTGCGCTCCTACCCCTGTTTGGTGATCGAGGGCACGGAACTGGCCCGGCTGTGGCGCGCGGGGCGGTACCGGCCCTGGCCTCTCGCTCTTGCCGTGGAGGCGCTTGCCGAAGGCCTGCTGGCGGCCGGAGCGGCCGGGGTTCCGGTTATCCGCATGGGTCTGCCCCTGGAAAAGGAGTTTGTGCCGCGCATCCTGGCCGGGCCCGCGCATCCGGCCCTGGGAGCGCTGGCCCAGGCAGAGGCGTTGTTCCGCTTTCTCGCACCCCTTGTGACAGGGCGGACGGCGCGCGCCCTGCATCTGCCCGCCCGTTGCCGGGGCTTCTTTTGGGGGGAAAGGGGAAGCATGCGGCCGCGCTGGGCCGCGCTGGGCCTGCGCAGCGACAACGTGTTTTTCGAAACCGATTCCGGCTCCGGCGCTTGACAGCACCCGCAAATGCGCATACACCAGGAATCCGTTGAGCGGGAATAACTCAGCGGTAGAGTGCAACCTTGCCAAGGTTGAAGTCGCGGGTTCAAATCCCGTTTCCCGCTCCATCTTTTTTTCCGGCGGCATAGCCAAGTGGTAAGGCAGAGGTCTGCAAAACCTCCATCCTCCGGTTCAAATCCGGATGCCGCCTCCATTTGTGCGGGAGTAACTCAGTGGTAGAGTGCAACCTTGCCAAGGTTGAAGTCGCGGGTTCAAATCCCGTCTCCCGCTCCATCTCCCCCTCGCGGGAATAACTCAACGGTAGAGTGTCAGCTTCCCAAGCTGAAGGTTGCGGGTTCAAATCCCGTTTCCCGCTCCAGGAAAATCAAGGGTTTGCAGGTAAAATCTGCAGGCCCTTTTTGTTTGGGCACATTTCTTGGGCACATTCTTGATTCTGTTCTTCCGTCCCAGGAGGTGGCGGCAAGGACTCCACTGCGCGCCGCTTCCTTGGCGTGTGGACGAACTGGTAGTGTTTGAAGACCGCAGATACGGGGTTATCTGTGAGCTGTCATCTAAAGTGAGAATTTCCGTCACGCAAGCTGAGAACGCCTTGTCCCTCTCCTGATCCCTTCGGATCGATCCTTGCTGCGCGACTCTTGTGTGTTGTTTTGAACACAAAACTTTGCTGAAATCCGCAGAATTTGCAGTACCAGCGCGGAGGTTGTCCGGGGTTAAATGAACGTAGCGGTCTGCACCTCGGTTGTGGAATGGCCCATGAGCTCGGCGACGGTGTAAAGCGGAACCCCCGCTTGAACAAGCCAAGAGGCGTAAGTGTGACGGAGGGTATAGGGGATACGAACAAGACCTCCCGCCCGACTTCCCCAAGGGACTGGTGCGCTGGGTACCGTAAGATTGTGAACGCCCCATGCCCCGCGCGCCGGGCGTTCATTGTGAGACGGCTCTATCCGCCGCTTTTTTCCGGCCAATCGCGGATAAAATCCAGGCTCACCGCCGGTCCGAACACGGCGAGGAAGACGAAATCTTCCGAAGACGCGTTTTTCGTCTCGTGCTTTTTGCCGGGCGGAATGTACAGCGCGCTGTGGGGCGTGATCTCATGTTCCACGCCGTCGAGCACGACAACGCCCCTGCCCTGCATTCCGTAATATACCTCGACCTCGGTGTTGTGGTGGTGTTCCGGCCCCGTCTGGCCCGGCTCAAAGCGGAACAGCGCCATGCTCAGCGGCGCGCCGGGGATGCTGCG
>JAVBNZ010000095.1:0-26453 GCA_031551145.1 Desulfovibrionaceae bacterium
GACCCGCCCTATTGGGACTGCGAGACCTATTACGGCGAGGGCATCTTCAGCCGGGAGGATTTCGCGGCCCTGGCCGGGCAGCTCGCCGGCATCCGGGGGAGGTTTATCCTGAGCCTCAACGATACGCCCGGCGTGCGGGAGACCTTCAAGGCGTTCGCGTTTGAGGAGGTGCAGACCAGATACACCTGCAACCCGGCCGCGCAGCATGCCGGACGGCATGAGCTGCTGATACGCAACTTCTGACGTTCACCACCTCAACCGGACACGACTAAGGCCGGCCCCCTGGGCAGGGTGACCGGCCTTTTGTAATTCCGTTGCATATAGTGTAACAAACAGCGCTGGCAATTATCGCGCTTCAGGGGCGGAATTTTTCGCGCGCGGCATCAGGAAACTTTTGAAAAAGTTTCCTTCCCCCGAACCCCCATCCTTCCAAACTTTTTAACGGCGACAGAATGGAGCGCACAGGTGAAGGTTCCGGCGCGGTGAAGCGTTTTTTGGGAGGAGCAGTCAGTGCGCTGCTGCTCCTTCTGTTCGCGGCCTTTCCTGCTTCAACACAGCCATGCGAAGAAGCCCGGCCCCTTGTCGAGCTGCTGACCAAAGCCTACCCGAACTTCACGGGCGAAGCGGTCTGCGCGGCAAACGGCGCAATCCTGTTCAAGCCGGGAGGGACGGAAGTTCTTCTCCCTCTGCGCGCCGCGCCCGGAGAAGCGGAACGGCCGGGCGCATATGCATTCGCCTCCACCCTTGCCCAAGGCTATCCCGCCGGGGAGGGCGCGCGTTACCCGGCCGCCGGCTTCGCGCCGGGGCGGCTGCGTTCCCTGCCCCTGCTCAGGGCGCTGTACGGGGCCGATGAGCGCGAAGCGCGCGCGAACTGCGTGATGGTGGATTTCTGCGGGACAACACTGCCCTTCAACCGCAGGCACGGCGCGGCCGAGGCTTTGAGCCGGGTATCCGCGCGCCTGAACGCGCATTTTGAAACCCACCCGGAGGATCGGGGCTATGTTCTGCCCTGCGCGGGCGGCTTCATGTGGCGCACGGTAAAAGATACCGGCCTGCTTTCCGCCCACGCCTTCGGCATTGCGATCGACCTCAATCCCCGACGCGGGCCGTATCATTTATGGAGCAATACGGAGCGGAAAATCGAAACGGCGCGCCAAGGCTATCCCCAGGCCGTAATCGACGCCTTTGAGGCCGAAGGCTTTATCTGGGGCGGCAAGTGGGACGCCTTCGACCTCATGCATTTCGAATACCGGCCGGAATTTTTTCCCGCGCGGGATGCAATGGTTACAGCAAGCCCACGATAACAATGGCCGCAATGGCCACAGGCGCTATCCAGCGGCAGCAGAGCTCGACAAATCCGGCCCAGGCCGGAGGCGGGCTCCCCGGTTTTTGCGCGCGCAGATAGAGCTCGTTCGTGAACACTTCCCGGCGTACCCAACCCATAAGCACGCAGGCCGCCATGGCGTTGATCGGCAGCATGATGCTCAGGGCGACATAATCCATGAGATCAAAGGGCGTCTTGCCGAAAAACGAGGGCAGTTCCGCCCCGCCGAACGACCAGGCGGCCGGAATGCCCGCAATAAAGGCCGAAATCGCCACCAGGGCGGAAGCGCTCGTGCGCTTCATGCCGTGCCGGTCGATCAGATACGCCACCAGCGGCTCCACAATGGAAACCGAGGAAGTGAGCGCCGCGATGAGCAGCAGCGCGAAAAACACGGCCGCGAAAAAGTTCCCGCCCGGCATGGCCTTGAATACGGCCGGCAGGGTGATGTAGGAAAGCCCCGGCCCCGCGCCCGGCTCCATGCCGAAGGCGAACACGGCCGGCAGCACCATGAAGCCGGCCATGACCGTGCAGGCGGTTTGCAGGCAGACCACCCACAGGGCGGAGTCCGCCATGTTCTCGTCCTTGCGCATGTACGAGCCGTAGGTCAGCATGCCGCCGAAACCCAGGGAAAGCGAAAAACAGGCGAAGCCCAGGGCGTCGATGAGCGCCTTGGCCGTAATGTCCTCCACGCGCGGCACCAGATAAAAGGCCAGGCCCTTCGCAGCGCCGGGCAGGGTGACGGAGCGGGCGATCATCACGAGCATGAGCAGAAAAAGCAGCGGCATCAACACCTTGCTCAGGCGCTCAATGCCCGACTGCACCCCGCCCACGATCACGCCGATGGTCAGGAGCATGAAGATCGCGAAAAAGATCAGGCTGTAGACCGGATCGCCGATAAAGCTTTTGAACAGCGCGGCAAAGCCGGCCGCGTCGGCCGGGGCGAGCAGACCGCCGCTCAACGACTTGAACAGATAGCCCACCGTCCAGCCGCCCACCACACAGTAGAAGGAAAGGATGATGAAGGCCGCAAGCAGGCTCAGGGCCCCGAAATATCCCCATTTCCGCCCGCCGAGTTCGTAAAACGCGCCCACGGCGTCCTTGTGGGTGGCTCTGCCTATGGCGAGTTCGGCCAGCATCATGCACATGCCGATGCCGAACACCGCGCAGAGATAGAGCAGCAAAAACGCGCCGCCGCCGTTGGCGCCGGTCATGTACGGGAATTTCCAGATTGCGCCGAGCCCCACGGCGGAGCCGGCCGCCGCGAGAATAAAGCCCAGACGCGAGCCCCAGGTGCCTCTGTCGTTTGCCATGTCGTGCCTCGAAAATGTACGCCGCCGACCGCTCTTCCCGACGGCGGATTGATCCCTAACTATCTGGAGCGGCAGGCTATACCACATATCGCCGCAGGGCAAGCCGTGTTCGGCGGGCCCGCCGCAGGATAAGAACTTCCTCTTCATTCCACAGGCGTTTCGCGCCGCACCGATCAAAGCGATCGGGCCGATCCGCAAAAGCGCGCATCCCGAGCGAAAACGCAGAGTCAACAAAAACAGCAAAACGTGTTGAAGCAAGACAAAAAATGAGGTATTATCGTACCAAGCTCCATTATCGGATATTCAAAAGAATATGCGTTTGTGGAGCCTGCCGTAAACCGCAGCGACAGCGTCTATCCGACGCACTGCGGAATATGTGTCGACGGCGAGCGCGACGTTGGATGGACAATATCCATATTTACGCCGTCAACATATTCTGATGTGAGGCATTGTATCTATTGTGTCATATCAATGAAACATGATATGCAATTGGAGATACAAGAAAAAAGTTGCCAAAAAGCATATAACCATGCATGTGATGCCGCAACGAATGATTTCTTTGCGGTTTTCGCATGTTTCTGCAATAACCATGTAGAAATTATCTATGCATAAGGAGATAAATGTGATGTCGATAAAATGCAATATCAACACCCTGCTCCTCTCATCGTTTTTTGCCCTGATGCCTCCCGTTTTTCAGGCGGCGCCCGCCCTTGCGGCGGATTACGAACTTACCGGCGGCAGCGGGCAAAATTCCTCAGTCGGCGGCGCTGACGGCGCTTCCGTGCGTGACGACAAAGCCGGCGCTTTCGCCGTGGACGGAACAACCCTGCTCACCGGCGGCGCGGGCGGTGCCGCCGGCGGCGCCGGTACCGGCGGCGCCGGCGGGAGCGCGGCTTTGAGCGTGGGAGGGACGTTCTCCTCTCAGGGCAATGTCGGCCTGGAAGGCGGGCAGGGCGGCGCCGGCACCCTCGGCACCGGCGGCGCGGGCGGGAATGCGGCTTTGCGCGCCGCGTTCGTAGACGTGGCCGGGACTTTTCACCTGCAAAGCGGCGCGAAAGGTACGGACGGCGGCGGCGTGGGCGGCGCCGGCGGCTCGGTCGAGCTGGAAACATACGTTCTGCGCGCGCCGCTCATCAGCCTGGCCCGGCCGGCTGACAATGCCGGCTCGTTGCGTTTCAACGTCGGCACGCTGAACGTAAGCCGAAATACCGTTCTCGAGTTAGAGCGCACGCTTGCGGCCGACGTGCGGATAAACGGCCTTTCCTTCGCGAACGGCAGCGGCCTTACCGTCAGGCCGACCCCCGGCAGCGCAATGACCTTCGGCGGCAATCTTTCCGTGGCGGGCAGCGGCAACACCCTGGACAGCCCCATCCCCTTTGACGCGGCCGGGCGCAATCTCTTCTTCAACTTGGCCGGTGTGGCGGACGAGGCCGTCATGCTCCGCGTGGCGCAACCCGGCGCGCTGAACATCGCCGGCGCGCGGGTAAGCTTCGCGCCTTTCTCCGGGGGCGGCTCCCTGTTGCCCCCGGGCTGGGGCGTTACGCTCATCGAGGGCGCGGACGGCATGCCGACGACAGGCTACGCCTATGCGCAAAAGGGCATTACCCTGCGCTACGGCTTCGCTTTGGATATGGAAGACGGGAATCTGTACGCGGGGCTTACAAGCGTTTCCGCCTCGCCCGAAGCCAAGGCCCTTTCTGAAGGCCGGCTCGGCTCGCTCGTCTTTGTGAACCAGGGCGCGGATCTGGTTGCGGGCAAGGGTATGGAGGCGGCCCGAAGCGCCGGGCAGGTGAACGGCATCGGCCTGGGCGCGTTTGCCGCTGTTTCCGGCGGCTGGTCGCAATATAATTCCGGCTCGCATATCGACGTGGCGGGCGCGTCCCTCATCGCCGGTCTGGCCTGGAATCCCGCGATCGAATACGGCAGGTTCACGCTCGGCGCCTTCTTCGAGGCCGGCTGGGGCGGATACAACACCTACAACAGCTTCACGGACTACGGCGATGCCAACGGCAACGGCAACACGCAGTATTACGGCGGCGGCCTGCTGGCCCGCTATGAACTGCCCTGCGGCTTGTATGCGGAAGCTTCCGGCCGCGTAGGCGGCGTGCGCAACGAGTACGACAACTCCGATCTGCGCGACCCCATAAGCAACCGCAAGGCGAGCTATGACCTCAATTCCACGTATTACGGCGCGCACGCCGGCCTGGGCTACAACTGGATCTTCAGCGAAAAGGCCAAGCTCGACATCTATGCCAAGTACCTGTGGACGCATATGACCGGCCAAAGCACGCACGTGGCCGACGATCCGATCACGTTCCAGGACATGAACTCGCACCGGGTGCGCGGCGGCGCGCGCTTCACCTACGCGGTCAACGAATTCGTACTGCCCTACATAGGCGCGGCCTGGGAATGGGAATTCGACGGCCGGGCGCGGGCCACGACCTACGGCTACAACATCAGCACTCCCGATGTCACCGGCGGCACCGGCATCGGCGAACTGGGCCTTTCCGTCAAACCTTTCGCCAAAAGCGCCGGTGCGGCGGGCGGTCTTTCCTTCGATCTGGCCGTGCAGGGCTATGCGGGCGTGCGCCAGGGCGTAAGCGGGACTTTCCAGGCCAAGTGGGAATTTTAGAGGCAAGGGGAGGATTTTCGCGTGATGCTTCGTCAGGTGTCGTTTTTTACTCCGGTCATGGACGAGAAGAGTCCACTCCCTTCGTAAAAAACGACGCCTTCCTCGTCTGACGCGAAAATCCTCCCCTTTGCGTTCCGATCCCTCACCCCCTCAACAACGCCAGAGCCGTAAGCGGCGGCAGATAGAGCGTAATGCGCTGCTCCGTCGCGCCGGAAGACGGATCGGAAAAATGCCCGCCCGCCGCGCGTTTTACGCTCAGGTTGCCGTATCCGGCGTAGGCAAGCTCGTCGCTGCTCAAAATTTCGGTGTATTTGCCGGGCGTGACCATGAGATTGAGCGCGCTCTGCGGCCTGGTTTCATGGAAATTGAAGACGAAGAGCAGCCGGCCGCGCTCGAAGGCCAGCAGGCGATCTTCTTCATGAATAAACCGGAAGTGCGGGCTTTTCTTGAAATCCCCGCCGTGCTCCCGCACCAGGCCGAGCATGGCGCGGTCAAAGGCATCCAGCTTGGAATATTTCAAATGCCCGGTCTCTGCCAGATGCCATTGGCGGTGGGCATAGGCTTCGTCGTCTATCCATTCCGGGTGCCCGAACTCGTTGCCCATGAAGTTGAGCCAGCCCTGCCCGGCCGTTGCCAGGGTGACGAAACGCATGAGCTTGTGCAGAGCCACCCCGCGCGAATTTTTCCAGGAGTTGCTGAACATGGACATGTGTTCGTACATGTCGTCGCCGATCAACCGCCAGATAAAGGCGTCGTCGCCGTTGATGCACTGGTCGTGGCATTCGGTGTAGCTGACGGTTTTGTCGTACCAGCGCCTGTTGGTCATCTCGTGCCAGAGCATGCCCATGCTCGTTCCCGAGCCCTCGCCCCTGATGAATTTGGCCCAGTAATCGGGAATGCCCATGGCGAAACGGCGGTCAAAACCCAGGCCGCCCTGCTCCGGCGCGCAGCTCATGCCCGGCGCGCCGGAAAATTCCTCGGCCACGGTGAAGGCTTCGGGCGCAAGCTCGTGCACAAGCGTGTTGGCAAGGCTCAAATACAGCACCCCGTTCTCGTCCAGGCGGCTCGTGCCTCCGGCGCCGTAGAAACAGCGTCCGACGTGGGAAAAATCGTCCCCCAGGCCGTGGTCGGTATAGATCATGTTGCCCACGGCGTCGAAACGGAAGCCGTCCACCTTGAACTCTTCCATCCACCAGCGGCAGTTGGAGAGCAGAAAGCGCCGCGTCGCCTCCAGGCCGTAGTCGAAAGACAGGGTAGCCCACTGGGTCTTTTTCTTGTGGAAAAAATAGTTCGTCGTGTCGTAGCGGGCCAGGCCCTGCTCGGTATTGGGGCAGGAATGGCTGTGGGTGATGTCGAGATATACGGCCAGCCCCAGGCGGTGGGCTTCGTCCACCAGGGCTTTGAATTCGTCGGGCGTGCCGAAGCGCGACGAGGGAGCGAAATAGCTGCTGACCTGATAGCCGAAGGATTTGTAGAGCGGATGCTCCGCAATCCCCATAAGCTGCACGGCCGTATAGCCCCCTTCCGCGATGCGGGGCAGCACTTTGCGCGCAAAATATTCATACGTCCCGTACTGTTTCGGCTTTTTGCCGAGCAGGGGCCGGGCTATGCCCACATGGGCCTCGTAAATGCGCGGAAACGCGGCGCGCGCCGGACGCGGATACAGGAAACGGTGCGGCTCGGGCGGATCCCAGACCCTGGCGCACCACTCATCCTCGTTGTCCCTGTTCTGCTCCACCCACACGGCAAAGGCCGGCACCCGCTTCACATGCCCCTTGGTGCGGGAGGAAGCGACATGCAGTTCGTAATACGTTCCGTGGGGCAATTCTTCCAGGGGCACGAACAGTTCCCAGACGTTCGGATCGTCCGTGCGCTTGAAACGGTATTCGTACCGGCGCGCGAAATCCGTTCGGTTTGTGGTCAGATACAGGCTGTTGGCCGCCGGCATCCATTCACGCAGGCGGCGGTACGGGCGTCCGTCCTCCCCGGTCACATTGCGCATGCCCAGATCGAGGTGCAGGCCCGCGTAGGCGGCCAAATTACCCCAAGCGGCGCGTATGCGGGCCGTTTCGTGCAGGAACAGATCACGCCGGCGCGCGAAAAAGTCCGCGTAGTCCATGAGTTCGGAATCCTGCATGGGCGAGAGGGGAAAATCCAGGCTTAAGGAAATTTCGGCCGAACGCGCAATTTCTCCCTCGCGGCAGCGGCAGCAGGCCCGGAATGTGAGGGGATCGTCCAGGTGCATCCGGTCACGCAGGCGTTTGGTCAGCACATCACGCAGAAAGGCTGTCACAAAGCTTTCGCCCGGCCGGATGATCCGGCCGCGCACACCGGGTTCCGGCAGACCCAGATCGCGCAGTTCGCGCAGTTCGCCGCCCGGGACGCAATCAAAATAAAACTCCTCCGCCGTGCGGATCTCATTTCCGGTATTTTGCAGGACGAAGTACAGATAGACCAGGCTTTCCGGCACCGGATGCGTGAACCAGCCCCCTTCGTTGAACAGCGCGGGCAGGTTGCCCGCAGCCCCCGGAGGGCCGAAAAAATGACTGAGAGCAAGAGTGTTCATGACGTCCCCCGTTGCGCTTTACGCGCGGCCGGAGTATCAGACTTTTTTTGTCGGCAGAGCGGCGTGGAGCCGCGCGAAATGTGATTTCGAGACAACTTTTACCACAAGCTCGCCGGAAATGCACGCATGACGCCCCAAGAATCCGCGCTTCTCGTCCTTGTTGCCCTCTGCGCCGGCTTTTTCACCGGCCGTATCCTGCGCGGCCGCCCCGTTTGCGTGCGTCTTGCCGCCGGAGCAAGCGCCTGCGTCATCCTCGGCTTTCTTTTTCTGCTGGGCGCCGGGCTGGGCGGCAACAAGACCCTCTTTTCCCTCTTGCCCGAATTGGGAAAGCGAGGGGCAATCCTCGGCCTGTGCTGTACCTTGGGCAGCGCGCTCTGCGCCCTGCCCGCCGTCCGTTTTTTTCCCCGCGCGCGGACGTCCGGCGGCGCTGCCGGCTCCGGAGCGCTGCGCGGCGCGGCCAAAAGCAGTCTGGGCATGCTGTTCTGCTTTTTTCTGGGAACAGGCCTTGCGCGTTGCGGCCTTTTGCCGAACATTCTGGCTTCCGGCGGGCTGACGGACGCCGCCCTGCTCCTGCTCATGCTGCTGGCCGGAATGGGCTTGGGCTTTGACGCCCGCGCCTTCGGCATCGTGCGGGAACTGGGCATGAAAGCCCTGTACGCCCCCCTGGCCGCCCTGGCCGGAACGGCCCTGGGCGCGGGCGCGGCCGCCGCCCTGCTGCCGGAAACCGGCCTGCGCGCCTGCTTGGCCGTGGGCGCGGGCTTCGGCTATTACAGCCTCTCGAGCGTGCTCATCACCGGCATGGGCGATGCGCAGCTCGGTTCCGTGGCGCTCATCGCAAATATTTTCCGCGAACTGCTCGCCCTGGCGCTCATTCCCCTGCTGGCGCGGCGCGCAACGCCCCTGGCCGCCGTTTCCGCCGCCGGAGCCACCGCAATGGATACCTGTCTGCCCGTCATTGCCGCGAATGCCGGGGAATCCTCCGCCATTATCGCCCTGTTCAGCGGGCTCGTCCTCACTCTGCTTGTACCGTTTCTGGTGCCGCTGATTCTGTTGTAGCCCGCCGTATACGGTGCATCTTCCACCCGCGCCGCCGCGGGGGCAAGCCTGCGGCGGCGCGGAATGTTCTGCGCCCGCAGGACGGATGAGTTGCAACAGGTCATATGGCACATTTTATAAATTGTTGCGCATTGTTACCGCTTGCCAAACTATTTCTTTGATGCAATACACAATGGAGAAAGCAATCCTATGCAGGCTGAAGATACCATGAAAGACAGAAAATACAAATTTACCTGGGATTTTATAGGGAATGTCGAACTCGGAAGACCGCATCTCGGTCACGAGACGCGTATTGAGGTGTACAGACTGTTTCATTACGCCATGCGGGATGTGCTTGAAGAAGAGTACGGGACGGAAATTTCGGATCGCATCTTTTATAAGACGGGATTTCTCGCCGGAAAATTTTTCTGCGAAAGATTCATAGGGCAGCATGAAGATGTCAATAAATTTATCACAAAACTGCAACAAATCCTTATCGATTTTAACGTGGGGATTTTGCGGATCGAAGAGGCGGATATCGAAAAAGGCGAGTTCACGCTGACCGTGGCGGAGGATGTGGACTGTTCCGGCCTGCCCGATATGGGACATGCCGTGTGCACGTATGACGAAGGCTTTATCGCCGGCATCCTGTATGTTCAGACAGGAAAGGAATTTCGCGTGCGCGAGGTGGACTGCTGGGCAACGGGCGACAGAACATGCCGTTTTGAAATACGGCCACCGAGCGCATAACCGGAGCATCGGACGTCTCAATGCCGTCCCGATGCCGTGCGACGTCATCGCCGATCGTCCGCCGAATGCTGTTTTGTCTCGGCAGACGCGGCTTTCCCACCCGGAGTGAGAGGCCGGAATGCGACAAGACCCCACGGATCCGGCGCCACGCGACGAGGAACGTGAAAAGCGGATAGTTGCGCATTTTTACACCCTGCTGACTTCCGCATCCCTGGGCGATCACGCCGACGTTCCCGAAGAGTTGCGTGATGTCGATAAAATAACCGAAGCGCATGCCATGCTTCTCGGCATACGCAATCTCGCCTTCGCCCTCGCCGGCGGCGATCTCAAATTTACGTGCGCGGAACGCGGCTTTGTCGTCGGCGCGTTGAAGAGCCTCCAGTCCAACCTGCGCTGCCTGACCCAGCAGACCAGGAGCATCGCGTCCGGAAATTATTGCCGTGTGGACTTTCTCGGCGATTTCTCTTCCGCCTTCAACTCCATGAGCGAACAGATCGCCGGGCGCCTCACCACTCTCGCCGGCATTACCGAGAGATACAAGGAACTCTCGCTGCGGGATCAACTCACGGGTCTGTACAACAGGCACGCCTTCTTCCTCTTTGCCGAGGAACTGCTGCACCGGAACTCACCCCTCCTCGAATCCACCCTCATCATCGCGGATATCGATCACTTCAAGAAGATCAACGACAGTTTCGGCCACCCGGCCGGCGACGAAGTGCTGCGCTCGATTTCCGCAACCTTGCTTTCGCTGTTGCGGGAAAACGACCTGTGCTGCCGCTACGGCGGGGAAGAATTCATCATTCTCATGCCGGGCGCCACGCCGCGGGCCGGATTCAGCACTGCGGAAAGGCTGCGCGCGGAAATTGAAAAAACGCCCGTCAACTATGAATCCGAAACGATACGCATAACGGCGAGTTTTGGGCTGTGCGCGATGGAGAACTCCCACAGGCAGGAAAATTTCGGGGGATACCTGGAACACTGCATCCGCATTGCGGACGAAAATCTGTACAGAGCCAAGGCGGAAGGCAGAAACCGCGTAGAGGCCTAACGGCGCGCCCCCGTAAAAGCCGAAGGCCGCCTTCCGGCGGCCTTCGTGCGCTTGTCTATCCCCGCGCGGTCAGTTTGCCGTACATGGCCAACCCCCGCCCGAGGCCGACCTGGGCCGCCGGAGGCGGCACGGGCAGAGCGCCGGGTTCTTCCGTATCCGGGGAAGAAACGGTGGATACGGGAGCGGCCTCGGCGACAGCCGGGACGGGAGCGGTCTGGGCCGTGCCCTGCACGGCGCCGTAGGCGGCCTGCGCCTGGAGGCGGCCCATGCCGGCTGCCGGAGCGGCCGGAGCCGCCGGAGCGCCGGCAGGGGCGCGGTTGGGCATAATCGCGCTCTGGGGGTTTTGGCGCGCGCTGATCTGGGCGGCGGCGGCCCTGGCTTCCGGCGTATTGATGATCTGGGCGTAGGCAGCGCGCAGACCGGAGAGTATGGCAACCACGCTGTCGAGCTGTTTTTCGTCCAACCTGGCATTGGCCTGCAGCAGCCTCGCGGTGCAGAGGAAATAGAGGTTGTTCAGATTTTCCGCCAGAGTGCCGCCCTTTTCCAGGTTGAGCGAACCTGCGAGTTCACTGACGATGTCCAGAGCCTTGGAGATGAGTATCCCCTTGCCGGCCATGTCTCTGGCCCGCATTTTTTCCTTGGCCTGCGCCAGAAATTTGAGCGCGCCGTCGTAGAGCATGAGCAGAAGCTGCCCCTGATCCGTGGTGGTGACCTGCGTGCTGAAATAGGCCTGGGCTCCCTTTTGCATGATCCGCTCCCGCGTGTTGTGTCCGCGTCGTCAAGGTTGGTGTGTCGTTGCGCCGAAAAACGGAGTTTTCGGCCTGCTCCGGCGGATTCGCCGCCGTGCCGCCCTTGCGGGCGGCGGGAAAATCCCTCAAACTTTGTTCCGATATGCCTTCTACTGTACGCCGGGGCCGAGTTTGGCGATTTCGCTTTCCAGCCTGCTCTGGTTGGCGCTGTACTGGGCAAGCAGCGTGTCCAGCCGGGCATAGGCCAGTTTCTGCCTGCGCTCCCAGTTGGCCAGACGCGTCTGCTCGCGCTCTATCTTGGCGTTGATGTTCTTCATGACATCCGTATAGTTCTTCTGCAGGATGACGAGCGCGCCGCTCGAGTTGGTGCTGCTGACGCTGCCGGCGTAGTCGTCCTTGAGTTCCGCGCCGAAAAAATCTTCCATTTCGCGAATCTTGCCCTGCTTGATGGAAACCTTGCCCGTGTGCTCGCCCGCGTTCAGATTGTCGATCTGGACGGCAAGACCGGCGGAAGCCCCGGAAGAAGAGGTGAACCAATAACCGTCCATTGCCGTGTCGCGCTTGGCCTCCTTGCCGTCTATAAAGACCTTGATCTCCGGATCGGAGCCTTCGCCGCCGGGATAGCTGACCGTATACGACACGTTGTAGGTGCCGGCCTTGGTGCCGCCCTTGATGTGCGAGGCGTAGCGGAAATCCGCCGAAGAGGAGCTGCCCGCGTCATCCGTGGCCAGGAAGTTGAGCACCGCCTCCAGGCTGTTTGCCAGCGCGTCCTCGTACTTCTTCATGTCCATGTCCTGCATGCCGGCCGTATCCGAGGCGGGCGCGACGGCAAGCAGGCCGTAATCGGGGTCGTCCTTGTCCGTGATCGTCTTGATGCCGAGCTGGGAAAGCGAGGAAATGAGGTCGCCCGAAAGCAGGTCGTCTCCCATAATCTTCTCAAAGCCCGGCGGCATGCCGGCGGCGATTGTTTTCATGCGCGAATCAAGCAGTTGCACGCCGTAGTTGCCGGTCAGGGACGAGCCCTTCTGTTTCTGGGCCGCCGCCACCGATATCGGATCGTTCGGGTCGTATTTTTTGGCCTTGGAGAACTGATATTCGGTGTCGCTGCTGACCTTGGTGAGCTCCATGACGGCCTTGCGCACGGAGTTGATCGTGTCCAGAAACTTCTGGAGATTGTCGCGCACGGAAGTCATATCCGTGTTGATGCTGAGTTGGGCCTTGCCCGTGTCGATCAGGTTGATGGTCGCGCCGTCGATCATGCCGCTCACGTTGTTGGTGGAGGACTCCATCTCGTTCGGCCAGTTGTCGAGCATGAAGACCGCGTTCCGGGGTTGGGTGACGGCCCAGCCGCCGTATTCGAAGTCGCCCTTCATCCCGTCGGTCGCGACCGTGCTTTTGCCCGCCAGCCCCACGGCCGCCGAAGCGCCGGCGATGCGTATGATGCTGTTGCCCGCCTTCTTGGGGTCGTCTTCCAGCGCGGCAATGGGCTCCATGCCCGGTTCGGGCGGACAGGCGGCGTTGATCGCATCCGCCAGATCCTGCGCCGTGGTCTTGCCCGGAACGATATCAAAGCTGTATGTGGTGCCTTTGACCGTGATGTCGAACTTCTGGGGATAGGCGGCGCTGCCTTCGGCCTGCGCCCCGGTGAACGCTATGTCCGGGTCACCGGACGCCGGGCCGGACTTCAGATCCTCGAACTTGACGAAATCCGCGCCGGCGATGTTCAGCGTATAGCCCTGCGAAGGATCGGAGGCGTTCACCGGCTGGACGGTCGCCACGTTGCCGAAGCCGGCCTTGTTGATCTGCGCGGCGATGTCGTTGAGGGAACTGCCCGGCTTGATCGCAAGCTGCCCGGCCACGCCGTTGATCTGATACGTGAGCTTGGCGTTGGCGCCGCCATTGTGGAAGGACGCGTCGGCCGAATATTCGGTGCTTACGGTGCCGCCGAGGGTGGTGGGCGTATCGGCGGCGTCCGTCAGGCCGGAAAACTCCGCCTGCGTGGCGCCGATGATCTTCAGGCTGCCGCCCTGGGTGGGATCATCCGGATCAACCGCTTCCACCGAAGCGATGTTCTTGCCCGCCGCGCTGTTGATCGCGGCCGCCACGTCCGAGAGTTTCGCTCCCGAAGCCACGACGACTGTTTTCTGCGTGCCGTTCACCGTAAAATTGAAACTTGCCGGGGCGCTGCCGCTGTGGACGGGATCGTCCAGGGAAGCCGCGGAATCGCTCCGCCAAACGGAGGCGGACGGCGTAACCACGCCGCTCTGCCAGTTCTTGATCACCGGATCGGTCGCACCGTAGGAATTCGTGCTGCGCCACCAGGGCACATCGATCACGTTCTTCGCGGCCGGTCCCTTGACCGTGGTCGCGCCCTTGATGACCAACTTGCCGTCGGCATTCAGGGAGGCGGAATCCGCGTGGCGCGCGTTGATCTCATCGAGCAGATTCTGCATGGTCGCGCCGGATTCGAGCTCAAAGGTTTCCGCCGTTCCGTTGTTCAGGGCGAACTTGAATTCCCCCTTGCCGGGGCCGGACCATATCACCTGATCCGCCGTATAGCTTGCCGCGCTTTTCCAGTTCGGATCGCTCAAAAATTTGAGGCCGGCCGCAGGCGCTATGCTCAAAGTGGCTTCCGTTCCGGTTTCCTTGCCCTGGATCTGCAGGGTGTACTTGCTGCCCGACTGCACCACGCTCGCCCGTATGCCGAGGTTCTGCGGGTCGTTGTTGATCATGTTCACAAAGGATTCAAGCCCCGTGTTCGCGGCTATCTGGATTGCGCGGGTCTTGCCCTTGTAGGTGTAGCTGAAGGAGGTGTTCGCCGTGGCAACGGCATCGTTGCGGCTGCTGAAGTCGCCGTCGTAACTCCAGACGGCGTTGCCGGCGAGCTGTTTGACGTCTATGGAGTGCGTGCCGTCCACGGCCTTGCCCGTGGCCGTCAACGTGGCGGTGGTGGGGGCGGAGCTTGTGCCGATCTTGCTGACGAACTTTTCCAGGCTGTTCATGCCGCCCAAGGTGGCCTTGGCCTCGCGTATGCTGTCCAGCACCAGGCCGAAAGACTCATAGCGCGTCTGCCAGTCCGCCTTCCACAACTCCAGGCGCTGCATGGGGATGGATTCTATTTTCTTCAACTGGGAGATGATCGAACCGAAGTCCGTACCGCTGCCCAAGCCCTGAAAATTGATGGAACCTGAAATGTAGCTCGCCATAATCCTCTCCTTGCGCAGGAGTTTTTTGCCGCATGAGACCGGCTGCGCCAATGATTTGCAAGCTTGGTGCCGGCAAACAAACCCCGCGCGTGAAAGCTGTCCCCGCAAAACAGTATCGGCGGATTTTCGGAAAAATTTAGACGTTGCCCGTGGCGCGCGGGCGGAAAATTTTGTACTCTCCCCTCCCACACCATCTCCAACCACGGAAAACGCATGTCCCGCATCGTGCTCGCCACCCGCAACGCCGGAAAAATACGCGAACTGAAAGACGCCCTGCGCGCCTTCGGTCTGGAAGTTATCGGCCTGGATCATTTCCCGGAAATGCCCGAAGTGGAAGAGACAGGATCGAGTTTTGAGGAAAACGCCCTGCTCAAAGCCCGCTTCACCGCGGAATATACCGGCCTTATGGCCGCGGCGGACGATTCCGGCCTGGAAACGGACGCGCTCGGCGGTCTGCCCGGCGTCTATTCCGCGCGCTTCGCCGAACTGCGCCCCGCTCCGCCCGACGCCGATCCGGCGGACGATAAGGATACGCGCAACATCCGCGTGCTGCTCCACGAGCTTGCCGCCGTGCCCGACTCCGAGCGTACCGCCCGCTTCGTCTGCGCCATGTGCGCCTGCACGCCCGACGGCGCGTGCCTCACCGTGCGCGGAACATGGGAGGGGCGCATCCTGCGCGTCCCGCGGGGCACGAACGGCTTCGGCTACGATCCGGTCTTTTTCGATCCCGAGCCGGCGCGCACCGCCGCCCAACTCAGCCGCGAGGAAAAAAACGCCCGCAGCCATCGCGGCAAGGCGCTCAGGGCCCTGCTCGCCGCCTGGCCGGACTTTCACGGATAAAAAAGAGGGAAAACTCTCGCTTCCCCCCTCAAAATCATATCGCAATCTTATTCGTTTATTGGCAAAGCAGACAACACCGGATTCCCGCGAAAGCTGGAATCCGGTGTCTTTTTGTCGCGGCGCGGCTTTGTCAACAAGCTCTTATTTAATCAACTCAAACGTGTACCCCTGCCCGTCGGCCGTCACCGTGCCTATGCCCGGAAAGGGCAAGTGCCCGCCGGCGATGGGAATTTTGTCCTCGGCGGCTTTTTTGAGGGTGGCGAGGCGAACTTCCTTGGCCTTGGCCTGGTCAACGTCGTAGACGATGGTGATGTCGGGCCTGCGCATCTGCAGAATCGCGCTGTGGACGATATCGCCGACGAAAAAGATTTTTTTGCCCTGGGAAGTGAGCAGAAAGCCGGCATGGCCGGGAGTGTGGCCGGCAAGGTCGACGCTTGTCACGCCGGGCGCGAGCTGGTCGCCGGGGTTAAAGAACTGGAGCTTGCCGGCTTTTTCAAGGATTTTCAGCGCGTCGCGCACGCGGGTGATCTGGACGCGCATGGCTTCGGGCGCGTTCTTCATGGTTTCTTCGCTTGTCCAATAGGCGTATTCGGGCTTCGCCACATAGACCTGGGCGTTGACGAAGAAGGGATGCCCGCCCTTGATGAGCCCGCCCGCATGGTCGCCGTGCAGGTGGGTCATGAAAATCTTGCTCACGCTGACGGGCGTGATGCGCACGGCCTCAAGACAGACGAGCAGCCGGCCGCCCTTGTCGCCCATCCATTTGCCCGCGCCGGTGTCGACAAGATACGTTTCCCGGCCTTTTTTGACGGCAAAGACGTTAAACGCGCCGGGCACGTTCCCGGTTCCGGCAATTTTGAGCATCTCATCTTCGCTCGCCCCCCTGAAGAAGGAAAGGGGGATGGCGTTCGGCCCGTCAAGCAGGGGCAGCACGGAGAATTCGCCCACCATGACCGGAGGGGTGCTGTAGGGCAGTTTTTCGGCTTTGGCCGCGAAGGCGTCGCAGGGCAGAATCAGGAGCAGAGCAAGACAAACGCGTGAGAGAATGTTCATGGCAGTCTCCTATTGTTTTATAGGCTCGAATACATAGCCCGCGCCCTGGGCGCGCACGAGACCGACACCGGGAAAGGGCAGATGCGCGCAGGCGATGGGCAGTTGCTGATCGGCCGCCTCTTTGAGTACGGTCAGGCGTGTTGCGCGCGCCTTTTCCCGATCGCTGTCGAAGGACACGGTGATGTCCGGGCGGGGCATCTGCAGAGCTCCGCCGTGGAGCAGATCGCCGACAAAGAGCAGTTTTTTGCCCTGGGAGGCGAGCATGAAGCCGCAATGGCCGGGCGTATGGCCGTACAGTTCGCGGCTGGTGATGCCGGGCGAGACTTCCTCTCCGGGAGTGAACACGGCAAGCTTGAAATTCTTCTTCAGCACGCCGAGTACGGTCTGCATGCTTGTGAAGAGGGCGCGCCGATCCTCGGGGGCCTTTTGCATGGCCTCCTCGCTCATCCAGTATTTGAATTCGGGCTTGGCCACATAGACCACGGCATTGGGAAAGGCGGGTTTGCCGTCGCGCACCAGGCCGCCGGCGTGGTCGCCGTGCAGGTGGGTAATAAATATTTTGCTCACGCCCGCAGGGGCGATTCCGGCTTCTTCCAGGGCGCGGGGCAGCAGGGGCGTTCTGTCGGCCCGCAGGGTGCCGTTGCCGGTGTCCACAAGAAAGCGTTCCTTGCCCTGCGTGATCGCGAAGACGTTGAAGGAGCCGGGCACGGGATCGGATCCGGCGATTTTGAGCATTTCCTCCGCCGTCGCTCCGGTGAAGAGAGAAAGGGGAAAGCGGTGCGCGCCGTCGCGCAGGGGGATGACGCTGAACTCTCCCACCTTGATCGGCTTGCCTGCCGAAGGCTCGAGCGCGGCGCTCTCGGCGGCGAGGCAGGGAACCGTCCACAGGGCGAGAAGGCCGAGACTCAGGAAAAAACGAATATTCATGCCGGGGCTCCTTTATCCATCACTGGCGCACCGCATTTTCCGCCCGAAACAGCTGCCTTCCGGCAACGCGAAAGCCCGCGGGCGAAAAAAACGCGAACGCCGCGGTGTTGCGGGTCATCATCTTTCAAATTATCCCTTTTTCCCGGAATAGGGAATAGGGAGGGGAACAGCCGTTTTCAGCAGCGGCCCCTGCGGGATGCGCCCGCGCCCGCAACGGCAAAGCGCGCCGGATGCGGGAACCCGACGCGCTTCGTGAAGGGGAAGGGCAGCGTAAAATCCGCCCCGCATTTGATTGCGGAACAGGTTTTATTCTTCTTCCGCCTTCAGCACATAACGGCAGTTTCTGGTCGGGCAGCCCACGTACTTGCCCTTGGCCCGCGTGTTTTTTTCCACCAGCACCGGAGAGCCGCAAACAGGGCATTTGCCCTGCACGGGCGGATCCCAGAGCGCGAAGTCGCAGGCCGGATAGCGGTTGCAGGAATAAAAGACCTTGCCCTTCTTGGAGCTTTTCTCCACCAGTTCGCCGTCGCAGCCTTCGCGCGGGCAGGGCACGCCCGTGCCGAAGGGCGCGGCGTAATCGCATTTGGGATAGCCGGCGCAAGCGATAAAGCGGCTTCCGGTGCGGGATTTCTTGATCACCAGGTCGCCCTTGCACTTGGGACACACACCCACCACTTCAAACACGGGTTTGACCTTTTCCTCAAGCTGCACCCTGCCCTGCTCGTCCCGATGGAAATTGCCGGTGAAGCGGCAGTCCGGATAGCCGGTGCAGGCGATAAAAACCCCGGCTTTGCCGAACTTGATCACCGTGGGTTTGCCGCATTGCGGGCAGGGGAAGTCCGCGGGCAGCCCCCCCTTGACGGCGGCCATGTTCTTGGCCGCGTTGGCCAGCGTGGGGTTGAAATCGTCCGCAAAGGCGCGCAGCAGATCCACCCAGTTCAGGCCGCCTTCGGCCACCTTGTCGAGGCTGGCCTCCATTGCGGCGGTAAAGCCTATGTCCATCAGATGCGGAAAATGCTCCCGCAGCTGATCGCAGACCACGGAACCGAGATCCGTGGGCACGAGCTGCTTTTCCTCCAGGCGCACGTATTCCCGATCCTGAAGCGTGGAGATGATGCCGGCGTAGGTGGAGGGCCGGCCTATGCCCCGCTCTTCCAGTTCGCGTACCAGGGAAGCCTCGTTGTACCTGGGGGGCGGCTGGGTGAATTTTTGATCCTTGATCAGCTTTTGCAGATTGAGATTTTCGCCCTTCTTGAGTTCGGGCAGATCCACGGCTTCCTGTTCGCCTTCGGCGTCCTGCTCCGTTTTCTCGCGCTTCTTGGCCTGGGGATAGGCCGCCGTCCAGCCGGGAAAGAGCATGCGCTCGCCCCGGGCCTTCCACTGCGTGGGGCCGCAGTCCAGCAGCACCGTGGTGTCGTGGTAGCGGGCGCTTGCCATCTGCGAGGCCATGAAGCGCGCCCAGATAAGGCGATAAATCTGGTACTGCTCCGGCGCGAGCCGATCCTTCAGGGAATCGGGCGTCAGTCGCGCGTCAACGGGGCGCACGGCTTCGTGCGCGTCCTGGCTGCCGCTTTTGGATTTGTAATAACGGGGCTTGTCCGGCAGATAATTCTTGCCCCAGTTGTCCTCGATGAATTCGGCGGCGGCTTTGCGGGCTTCGTCGGCAATGCGCACGGAGTCCGTGCGCATATAGGTGATAAGCGCCGTGGTGCCCAGTTCGCCCAGGTCCACGCCTTCATACAGCTTTTGGGCGATGTTCATGGTGCGCTTGGCCGTGTAGCCCAGGCGCTGATGGGCGGCCTGCTGGAGCGTGGAGGTGATGTAGGGCGGCGCGGGCGTTTTGGCGCGCTCCTTTTCCTGCACCTCGGCCACGATGAAGGGCCGGCCCGTCACGGCCCGTTCAACGGCCTCGGCGGCGGCGGCATCGGGCACGCGGGCCTTTTTGCCTTCCACCTTGTGCAGTTCGGCCGTAAAGGGAGGGGGCAGCTTCGCCGCGAGTTGGGCCTTGAGGAGCCAGTATTCTTCGGGCTTGAAGGCGCGGCGCTCCTCCTCTCTCTCCACAACGATGCGCAGGGCCACGGACTGCACCCGGCCGGCCGAAATGCCGCGCTTGATGGTTTTCCAGAGCAGGGGCGAAATTTTGTAGCCCACCAGCCTGTCCAGAATGCGGCGGGCCTGCTGGGCGTCGAAAAGATCCCCGTTGATCTCGCGCGGATGCTCAAGCGCCGTGCGCACGGCTCCGGCCGTGATTTCGTTGAACTGGATGCGCTTTACGTTTTTGGCTTCCTCGCGGATCAATTCGGCCACGTGCCGGGCGATGGCCTCGCCCTCGCGGTCGGGGTCGGGCGCCAGATAGACCGTGCCGGCCCTGGCGGCGGCGGAGCGCAAACCGCTCACGACCTTCTCCTTGCCCTCGATGACCTGATACTTGGGCGCGAAATCGTGGGCCTCGTCCACGCCCAGCTCGTTGGCGGGCAGATCGCGGATATGCCCCACGCTGGCCTGCACCATGTATTTATCGCCCAGAAATTTCTTGATGGTCTTCACCTTGGCCGGTGATTCCACGATGATGAGATCTTTCGCCATTCTCTCTCCAGATATGAAACCGAATATCACCCGCCGCGCGGGCCGTTGTTAAAACTCCAAACTGCCCGGCGTGCGCGGAAAAGGGATGACGTCGCGGATGTTTGTCACGCCCGTCAGCAGCATAAGCAGGCGCTCAAAGCCCATGCCGAAGCCGGAATGCGGCACGGAGCCGAAACGCCGCAGATCCAGATACCACCAGTAATCTTCGGGATTCTGGCCGGTTTCGCGCAGGCGTGCCTCAAGCAGGTCAATGCGCTCCTCGCGCTGGCTGCCGCCCACCAGTTCGCCTATGCGCGGCACCAGCAGATCCATGGCGGCCACGCTTTCGCCGTCGTTGTTGAGCCGCATGTAGAAGGGCTTTATATCCTTGGGATAATCATAAACGATCACGGGTTTCTTCAGCAGGCTTTCAGACAGCCAACGCTCGTGCTCGGTTTGCAGATCCATGCCGTAGAGCACGGGATATTCAAAATCCTTCCCGCTTTCCAATAACGCCTTCACGGCCTCGGCGTACGGCATGCGGGCGAACGGCTCCTTGAGCATGCCTTCCAGCCGCGCGAGCAGTTCCGTATCCACAAAGTTGTTGAAAAGCTCCAGATCCGGCGCGCAGTGCGCGAGCACGTGCCCGATGACGCCGCGCACCAGGCCCTCGGCCAGATCCATGTTGTCGAAGATGTCCGCAAAGGCCGTTTCGGGCTCGATCATCCAGAATTCGGCGGCGTGGCGCGGGGTATTGGAATTTTCCGCCCGGAAGGTGGGACCGAAGGTATAGACCCGGCCGAGGCCGAGCGCCAGGGCTTCGGCTTCCAGTTGCCCGGAAACCGTAAGCCGGCATTCCCTGGAGAAAAAATCCCCCTCCGTCGCGACAGAGCCCGGCGGCAGCGTGGTCACGCGGAACAGTTCGCCCGCGCCTTCGCAATCCGAGCCGGTGAGTATGGGGGTATGGACAAGGTGGTACCCCCCGGAGCGGAAAAAGGCATGCACGGCGTGCGCGGCTTCGGAGCGCAGGCGGAACATGGCCCCGTATTTGTTGGTGCGGGCGCGCAAATGGGCGATGCCGCGCAGAAATTCGTCGGAATGGCGTTTTTTCTGCAGGGGAAAGGTCTCCGGATCGGCCGTGCCGTACAACTCGATGTGCGCGACGCGCAATTCCCAGGCCTGCCCCTTGCCGGGAGACGCCACGAGCGCGCCTTCCACGCGCAGGGCCGCGCCGGTGCCGGCGTCGCTTAAAGCTGCGTGGGCCTGCGTGCCTTCATCGACAAGGCATTGCAGGTTGGCTCGGCAGGAGCCGTCGTTCAGTTCCAGAAAGCAAAAGCCCTTGGCGTCGCGGCGGGTGCGTATCCAGCCGCCGACCGTCAGGGAATCCTGTGGGGCGGGGCTTTGCAGGGCCTGTGCGATGGGGGTGCGCTTCATATATTCTCCGGGGCAGGAATTTTCGCACCCTTAATACCTTGAGAAGAATGCGTCAATCCGAGGGGGCGCGATTTGCTCCGAAAAAAGCTCCCGCGTGCAGGCCGGCTCTTTTCGCGCCGCACGCGCCCGCCGGGTTCGCGAAAAGTTCCGGCGTTCATTGCTTGTTGCTTCCCGGCCTGTCTTCTGTCATAACCTATTCGCTTGCCTACGGCCGTATTTCCAAGGAGTGCGTATGACGCCGCTGCATGTTTTTTTCTGCGCCTGCCTCCTCCTCATGACGCCGACGCCCGCTTCGGCGGCCGAACAGCGCCCGTTGATCGTGGCTCACGAGCGCGACTGGCCTCCGATGAATTTTATGGACGCTTCCGGCAACATCAGCGGCTATTGCCTTGATTACATCAACGCCGCGGCGCAAGAAGCCGGCTTCAGCGTCGTGCACAAACACATCTCCTGGTCCGCGGTTTTCAGCGAACTGGCCGCCGGAAAATGCGACATTGTCGCCGCGCTGGTGAGCATTATCCCGGAGCGCCGGAGGACCATGCTCTTTTCCCTGCCCTATGCCGAGGTGCGGCAGGCGGTTATCGTGCGCAGAGACTCCCCGATCAAAAAGGAAGCCGACCTGCGCGACAAGACGCTGGGCGCGCAGAGCAAGACCACCGGATATTTCGCGGCGCGCAAAATCCGCAACGCCAGGCCCAAAGCCTATTCCGACATAGGCAGCGCCATCGGGGACCTGCGCAAAGGCCTGCTGGACGCCGTGATCTTCGACGATCCCACGGCCACGTACTTCGCGCTCAAAAAGCCCGAATACGCCGGCGAACTGGAAATCGCCTTCCTGCTCCAGGACGCGCCTGTCGAGCATTACGCCTTCGCCGTGCGCAAGCACGACCTGGAGACGCTGGAACTGGTGAACAGGGGCGTGAAAGCCGTCAAGGGCAAAGGCATAGAGGCCGAGCTCATGCAAAAATGGCTCGGCCGCTGAACTTCCCCGGAAAGGGCGGCGGCGGTGTGTTTTGCCGTTGCTTCCGACCGCGTTTTCAGCTATAATTCATTTCTTAATCATGTATATTTCACCCGTATATGAAGGAGTCCGCAGTATGTTGTTTATGCGCATCCTCTTCTGTGTCTGCCTTGTTCTTCTCCAGGCCGCGCCCTCCCCGGCCGCCGAGCAGCGCAAGCTGGTCGTGGCCCACGACGCCACCTGGCCCCCGATGGAGTTTATCGACTCCAACCGCAAGCTGGTCGGCTATTCCGTCGACTATATCGACGCCGTGGCCAAGGAAGCGGGCTTTGCCGTTGAGCATAAAAACATCGCCTGGGACGGCATTTTCGCCGAACTGGCCTCCGGCAAGTGCGACGTTATCGCCTCTTCGGTGACCATCACCTCCGAACGCAGAAAGACCATGGACTTTTCCACCCCTTATGCCGAAGTGAAGCAGGCGGTTATCGTGCGCAAGAACTCGCCCGCCGCCAAGGAAGCCGACCTTCAGGGCAAGGTTCTGGGCGCGCAGATCAGCACCACCGGTTTTTTCGCGGCGCGCAAAATTCCCAATTCCAAGCCCAAGTCGTACAACACTGTGGGCCTGGCCATTGAAGACCTGAACAACGGCCGCCTGGACGCCGTGATCTGCGACAATCCCGTGGCCGCGGACTTCGCCCTGAAAAAAGCCGAATATGCCGCCAACCTGAAGATCGCCTTTGTGATCAAGGACGCGCCCGTTGAACAGTACGGCTTTGCCGTGCGCAAGGGCAACAAGGAAGCCCTCAATCTGCTGAACAAGGGTATTGCGGCGATCAAGGCCAACGGCGTGGAAGCCGAATTGAAGAAGAAGTGGCTCGGCGAATAGCGCAATGGCAGGCGCCGATGTACGCATAGAAGTTTCCGACGGGGCCTCCATACCGGATCCCAGGGACAGGCGTCTCATCACCGCCTGGTCTCTGGCCTTTGTGGGGGCCATCGTCACCCTGCTGTATCTCTGTTTCAGCACCCCGGATCCCTATTGGAACCTGCTCCAGTTCATCTCCGACGGCATCGTGGTGACCTTTCAGGTCACGCTCTCGGCCATCAGTCTGGCCATTCCCATCGGGCTCATCACGGGCATAGGGCGGCTGGCGCGCAACCGTTTCATCAACCTCGTCGCTTCCACCTATGTGGAGATCATCCGGGGCATTCCGCTCCTGGTGCAGTTGTTCTACATCTATTACGCGCTGGGAAAGTTTCTGGGCATAGACGGCATTCCGGCGGCGGTCACGGCCATCAGCTTCTGCTACGGGGCCTATATGGGCGAAGTGTTCCGCGCCGGCATCAACGCCATCGACAAGGGACAGACCGAAGCTGCGCGTTCGCTGGGTTTCAACCGCCGCCAAACCCTTTTTCTCGTGGTGCTGCCCCAGGCCTGGCGCACCATTCTGCCGCCCATCGGCAACGAATTCATCGCCATGCTCAAGGACACCTCGCTGGTCTCCATCGTGGCGGTGGCCGACATTTTGCGCCGCGGCACGGAATACGCCTCGGAACATTTCAACTATTTCGAAACCTATACCCTGGTGGCCCTGATCTACCTCATCATCACGCTGCTGCTTTCCAAGGGCGTGAGCATGATGGAGGCAAGGCTGTGCTATTATGACCGAAAATAACGCCCTCCCCGAAAACGCGCCCGAAAACGCACAAGACGCGCCCCGGCCCATCATCAGCATCCGCAAGGTATACAAGTTCTTCGGCGCGCTGACCGCGCTGACCGACGTCTCCCTGGACGTGCATCCGGGCGAGAAGGTGGTCATCATCGGGCCGTCGGGTTCGGGCAAGAGCACGCTGCTGCGCTCCATCAACCGCCTGGAAAGCGTGGACAAGGGCGCGATCATTGTCGACGGCCTGGATGTCAACGACAAGGCCAACGACATCAACGCCATACGCCGCGAACTGGGCATGGTGTTCCAGAGTTTCAACCTCTTTCCGCACAAGACCGTGCTGCGCAATCTTACGCTTGCGCCCATGAAGCTGCTCGGCCTGTCGAAAGAGGAAGCCGAAACCAGAGCCCTGGAGCTGCTGAAAAAGGTCGGCATCAGCGACAAGGCCGGGGTCTACCCCTCCATGCTCTCGGGCGGGCAGCAGCAGCGGGTGGCCATAGCCCGCGCCCTGGCCATGTCGCCGAAGATCATGCTCTTTGACGAGCCCACCAGCGCGCTCGACCCGGAAATGATCGGCGAAGTGCTCGACGTTATGCTCACGCTCGCCAAAGAAGGCATGACCATGGTCTGCGTGACCCATGAAATGAACTTTGCCCGCGAGGCGGCGGATCGCATCATCTTCATGGATCATGGCCAGATACTGGAAGAAGGCCCGCCGAAAGCTTTCTTTTCCAAGCCCAGGCACCCGCGTTTGCAGAAGTTTCTCAAGCAGATTTTATAAAGGCCAGCACGGCCTCGGCCAGCACCTGCGAGGCGTCCACGCAGCCTTCGGCCGGAGCGATGACACTGAGTTCCGTGCAGGCCGGCACCCAGACCGGCGCGCCCTTTTGCTCCAGGTGTGCGCGCAGTTTTTCCAGGCAGGCCCGCTCTTCCGACCCCGTCCTTCCCGCCTTGATGCTCAGAATGAGGCGCAAAAGCTCCTCCTGCTCCCAGGGATCGGGATACACCGCCTCCATGCCCAGAGGTTTGAGAACCGCATCATAAATACCCGTGCGCACCGTGGCCGTGGTGCCCAGAATGCCCGCCCGCTCCAGATCGGGATATCGTCCGCGCAGCGCCCGTGCCGTCAGTTCCGGCATATGCAGCAGCGGAATGCCCACGGCCGCCTGCACCCGCGCGTGCCAATAATGCGCGGTGTTGCAGGGCATGGCCAGAAGGTCCGCTCCCCATTTTTCCAGACGTTGCGCCATGTCGATGAGGCAGGGAGCGGGATCCTCCCCGCCCTCCAGCAGCGCCCTGATGCGCGAGGGCACCTTGGGATTGTTGTCCACAATGCAGCGGACATGATCGCCGTCTTCCCGCGCCGGTGTCAGGCGAATGAGCCGAGACATAAAATCCACCGTGGCTTCCGGCCCCATGCCGCCGAGCACGCCCACGCATTTTTCCTTTTTTTTCATAACATCCTTCATGTGTTACCTCTTTTTATCCCGGTCAGACTATTGCGCTGCCTCTCCTAATTATCTATACTTCGATACCTGTTTCCTACTCAAACGTATGTCGGCAGTTCTGTATACAACGGTTCCGTACGCCCACCCTCAGATTCAGAGCGGGGTACCTATGAACGCTTCTCAAGTCAAATCCCGGATCGCCTACGACAAAATACGCAAGCTCATTCTGACCGGAAAAAAGAAGCCCGGCGCCCGCCTTGTGCTGGCCGAGCTTGAACGGGAACTCGACATGGGGCGCGGCCCGGTGCGCGAAGCCCTTATGCGCCTGGACAGCAGCGGCCTTGTGCACAACATCCCCTACAAAGGGCTGGTTGTGGCGCAGCCGCCCACGCTGAAGGAAATGGTTCACCTTTCTGAAGCGCACATACACCTGGAGCATGTGCTGGCCGCCGAAGCCATGTCCCATCTTCACGAGCAGGATTTTTCCGAACTCCACAAGCTCATGGCGCAAATGCGGGAGGGCAGCGGCAACAGATTCGGTTCCCTGAACCGGCGTTTCCACGCGGTGCTGCACCGGCGCGCGGGCATGCCGCATTTGTCCATGATGATGGACAGAATGCTCGAATATATCGAACTCCATCTCAATATGAACACCATCGACGAAGCGACCTGCCGGGGCGTGGATGCGGATCACGGCAACATTCTGCACGCCCTGCGCCACAACGACGTTTCCCTGCTGAAAGAAGCCCTGGGAGACAACCTGCGGCGCGCTCTGGATATCATACGCCGGGGCTCGTCGGCAGGGCAAGAGCATTATAAGCCCCGGCCGAAAATGAGTTTTTCCCTAAAAGAGTCGTCCCATCCAGCCTTCTTCAACTTTTTGGGATTACTATCGCCGTTGGCGTACCGTTTACAGATATTGAGAGCCAGACGGCGCA
>JAVBNZ010000049.1:0-18025 GCA_031551145.1 Desulfovibrionaceae bacterium
AGCGCGGTCTGCGCCTGCTTCACGCCCAGCATCACCCAATAGGCCTTGATGTGCGGGATGTTGTCCAGCATGAGGCGCGCGACGGCGATGGTGCGCAGTTGATCCAGGCCGCGTTTGGGCCCGAGTTCTTCTTCGGGCAGCTTGAGCGCGCTGTGCTCTGTCTGGAAAGGCAGGGCAATGAAGCAGGTGAAACCGCCCGTGCGGTCCTGCTGTTCGCGCAGCCGGCAGAGGTGATCGATGCGGTCTTCAAAACTCTCCACATGCCCGAAAAGCATGGTGGCGTTGGTCGGGATGCCGAGCTGATGCGCCTCGCCTGAAACGCGCAGCCAGGCGTCCGCGTCCGCCTTGTGCGGGCAAAGCTGCCCGCGCACCCGCGGGGCGAAAATTTCCGCGCCGCCCCCCGGCATCATGGCCAGACCGGCCCGTTTCAGGCGTCGCAGCACCTCATCGGTGGAAATATTTTCCAGAGCGGCAAAGTGCGCGATCTCCACGCAGGTGAAGGCCTTGATGATGGTATCCGGCCGTTTTTCCCGCACCTTGCGCAAAAGTACCTCAAACCAGGCGAGACGCAGATCCGGATGGCAGCCGCCGACAATGTGCAGTTCGTCCGGCGTAAGGCCGCCGGGCGGATCGTTGCACAAACGATCCAGAATCTCTTCGTGCGAAAGCGTGAACGATCCCTCTTCGCCCGGCTCGCGCCTGAAGGCGCAGAAGCGGCAGGCATTGACGCAGTGGTTGGTGTAGTTCACATGCCTGTTCACAACATAATAGGCGTGTTGACCATGCCGCCGTGTGCGGGCATGGTGGGCAAGCGCGCCCACGGCCACGGGATCGGAACAACGGAGCAGCGCCAGACCCTCCTCCGGGCTGAGGCGCAGGCCGGCCCGCACCTTCTCGGGCACCGAGCCCAGGCCGAGCGCGGCGTAATATGCGGCGTCAAACATAACAAAACCTCCCGACCCGCCCATCATACCGCAACACAGGAGGACTGTCATGCGGACGCTGAGCCTGGGCATATCGCCCTGCCCGAACGACACCTTTATTTTTCACGCGCTGATCGCCGGGCTTGTGCCGTTTGATCATTCCCTGGAACTGCACATGCGCGACGTGGAGGAACTGAACCGCACGGCGGCCCGTGGCGCGCTGGACGTGAGCAAGCTTTCCCTGGGCGCGTTGCCCTTTGTGCTGGATGAATATGTGCTGCTGCGCGCGGGCGCGGCCCTGGGCTTCGGCGTGGGCCCGCTGCTGGTGGCCGGGGAGCCGCTGACCGTGGAAGATTGCCGCGATCTGTCCGTGGCCGTGCCCGGGCGCTTCACCACGGCCAATCTGCTGCTGGAGCTGCACGGCGGCTTCAATGGCCCGCGCCGGGAGATGGTGTTCGATCAGATCATGCCGGCCGTGATGGAAGGCCGCTGCCCCTGTGGGCTGCTTATTCACGAAGGCCGCTTCACCTACGTGGAAAAAGGCTTATATAAGGTGCTGGATCTCGGAGAATGGTGGGAGGGCGCGTTCAGCATGCCCCTGCCTCTGGGCGTGATCGCGGCCAAACGAAGCCTGGGAGCGGAACGCATCGCGGCCTTTGAGGACGCGCTGCGCGCAAGCCTGCGCCATGCACGGGCGCAGCCGGAAGCCGGGCGGGATTTTATCCGCCGGCATGCGCAGGAACTGGACGATGCGGTTACAGACGCGCATATCCGCACCTTTGTCACGGAGTTCAGCCTGAACCTCGGCCCGGAAGGGGAACGCGCGATACGCGTCCTGGCGGAAAAAGCCTGTGCCCTGGCCGGCAAAAACCTCCCGAACACACTCTTTCCCGCATAGCGCAACGGAAACCGCAATGCCCTCCGCAATGCAGAGCGCGCGCGGAGCGCGCCTGCTTTCTTTTTCCCGCGACGAGGCAAAACGCCTCGTCAAACTGGCGACACCCGTGTTCTTCGCCCAGATGAGCCAAATGCTCATGGGCGTGGTGGACACGGTCATGACCGGGCATTACCGCACCACGGACATGGCCGGGGTGGCGCTGGCCTCTTCGATCTGGGTGCCCGTAAGCCTGTGCGGCGTGGGCGTCATGCTGACCATGACCCCGCTTATCGCCCAGCGCGTGGGCGCCGGGCAGCGGGAGGCCGCGCCCCATCTGCTGCGCCAGGGCCTGATGCTCGCGCTTGCGATCTCCGTGCCGCTCATGGCGCTCTTGTTCTTTCTTTCCACCCATGTCGACTGGTTCGGCATCGAAGGCCCGACCGCGGAGGTCTGCGCCGGCTTTTTGCGCGCCATCACCTGCGGTCTGCCGGGCCTGCTGTGCTTCGTCGCCGCCCGCGGCCTGCCCGAAGGCCACGCCCGCACCCGGCCGGCCATGATCATCGCCTTCAGCGGTCTTTTGCTCATCAACGTTCCCCTCAACTACGTACTGATCCACGGGCTGCTCGGCCTGCCCGCCCTGGGCGGCGTGGGCTGCGGCATCGCCTCGGCAGGCGCGTGCTGGTACATGTGCGCGGCCATTGTCTTCCATACGCGCACGGCGGCTTCCTACCGCGACCTTCATCCCATCTACGTCCCCGCCCGGCCGGATGCGGCCCTTATGGCGCGCATCCTGCGCATCGGCCTGCCCAGCGCCCTGGCCCTGCTGTTTGAAGTGGGCTGCTTCGCCGTGGTCGCCCTGCTGCTCGCCCCGCTCGGCACCACCGTGATCGCCGGACACCAGACGGCCCTGAACTTCAGCGGCGTTCTTTTCATGCTGCCTCTCTCTCTGGGCATTACCTCCACCATACGCGTGGGCAACAGCCTGGGGGAAGGCCGGCCCGACATGGCGGCCCGCGCCGCCGGTACGGCGCTTTGCGTCGGCGTCTGCCTGGCTTCGTTTTCCTGCGTACTCACCCTGCTGCTGCGGCATCACATCGCCGCCCTTTACACCATCGATCCCGAGGTGCGGAATCTGGCCGCCGAACTTCTGCTCTACGCCGCCGCCTTCCAGTTTGTGGACGCCGTGCAGGCCATCTGCATCGGCGCGCTCAGAGGCTATAACGACACGCGCTTCATCTTCGTCGCCTGCTTCGTCTGCTACTGGTGCTTCGGCCTGCCCACAGGCTTCGCGCTCGCGCGCACCAACCTGCTGCTGCCCGCCATGGGGGCGGCCGGTTTCTGGATCGGTTTCGCCGTCAGTCTCACCATCCTCGCCTTTGCCCTGCTGCGCCGGCTGCGCACACTTCAGAGCATGAGTCCCGAGGAAGTCCGAAGGTTTATTGAGAGATAAAACAAGAACCCCGGTTTTCCGCAACGCGGAGAACCGGGGTTCTTGTTTTTGGACAACGCCTGTTTATTGCGCGGCGGCGGCTTTGGCCGCCTCTTCGGCCTTGGCGGCTTCGATTGCGGCCGTGGGATCTTCCCAGCCGCCGCCGAGCGCCATGCACACGTCGACCACGGCGTTGAGGCGGCTGGAAAGAGCCGCCGCGGCCTGAAGCTCCGCGCCGAAAAGCTGGCGTTCGGCGTCAAGCACTTCGAGATAGGAGGAATAGCCGTTGTCATAGCGTATACGGGCCAGGGAGGTCGCCTTGGAGAGGCTGTCCACCTGGACTTTGTAGCTGCGCACGACAACTTCGCTTTCGCGCTGCTGGGCCAGGGCGGTGCGTATATCGGAAAAGGCGCTCTGCACGGTTTTGTTGTACACGGCGACGGCCATGCGCTTGCGGGCTTCGGCGTCCTTCACGTTCCACCAGTTTTTGCCGAAGTCGAGCACGGGCATGGTGCCCTGGATGGCGTAAGCCCAGGTTCCGGCCGGACCGGTGAACAGATCCGAAAGCTGCACGCTCAGGCTGCCGAGCGAACCTGTGAGAGAAATGGCCGGGAAAAACTGGGCGCGCGCTATGCCGATGTTGGCGTTGTAGGCTTTGAGGGTGTATTCGGCGGCCAGAATGTCGGGCCGGCGCTCCAGCAGTTGCGAGGGCACGCCGGAGGGCAGCGCGGGAGGCGCGGGAATATGGTCGATGAGTTTGCCGCGTTCGGGGCTTTGCTCCATAATGTCGCGGGGCGAGCGGCCGACCAGGGTAAGCAGGGCGGCTTCGGCGGATTCGCGGGCCGCGAAGGTCTGGTGCAGGGAGACCCGGGCCACTTCAACCTCGGCCTTGGCGCGCAGCCAGTCGAGTTCGGTGATGTCGCCGGCCTTGAAGCGGTCGGTATAGATTTTCAGGGCGTCTTCGCGCGTTTTGAGGGTGCGCTGGGAGATTTCGGCCTGGAGATCAAGCGAGAGCAGGGTGAAATAGCTCTTGGCCGTGGTGCCTGAGACGGTCAGACGCTGTCCGACATAGGCGGCCTTGGTGGCGAAGAGCATGTCGGAAAGCGCGGAATAGCTGTTGCGGTATTTGCCCCAGAAGTCCAGTTCCCAGGCGGCGGAAAGCGCCCCCTGGTAGGTGGGGATGGTGCGATCCATGGTGCTGGGAACGGGCTGGGCCCCGACCAGGGAGGAAGAGCTGAGATTCCAGCCGCCGCCGACGTTGACCGCCGGGAAAAGGGCGGAGGTGGCCATGCCGAGCTGCGCGCGGGCGGAATCCACCGAGGCCATGGACTGGGCCAGATCCTGATTTTTCCGCAGCGCTTCCTCAACCAGGGCGTTGAGCACGGGATCGTTGAAACGCGTCCACCATTTGAAGGCGAGCCCGTCCTGTTCGGGCGCGGGCGCGCTCCATTCGGCGGGCACGTCCAACTCCGGGCGCTCGTAGCGCGGGGCAAAGGAGCAGGCCGCGAGGCTCAAGGCCGACAGGAAGAGGGCCGTAAATCTCAAGGCGGGCAGAGCGACGGGGAGAACGGGTATGCGTATCATTCCTGAACTTCCTTGGCTTCCTTGTGCGGTTCCTCGCGTGTCGTTCCGAAGTATTTCTGCGAGAACAGCATGATGTTCTTGAAGAAAAAGGGCACGAAGAGCGTGGCAATACAGGTGGCGGCGAGCATGCCGCCGATGACCGCCGTGCCGATGGCATGCCTGCTGTTGGCGCCCGCGCCGCTGCTGATGGCCAGCGGCAGACAACCCATGATGAAGGCCAGCGAGGTCATGACGATGGGCCTGAAACGCAGGCGTGAGGCGCGCAGGGCGGCCACGTCCAGGGTTCGGCCTTCCCGCCAGGCTTCGGCGGCGAATTCCACGATCAGAATGGCGTTTTTGGCCGCCAGCCCCACCAGGGTGACGAGCGCAATCTGGAAATAGACGTCGTTGTTGAGCCCCCGCATCCAGATGGCGGCAATGGCCCCGAACACCCCGAAGGGCACGGCCGTGAGCACCGCCAGCGGCAGCGACCAGCTTTCGTACTGCGCCGCCAGGATGAGAAAGACCATGACCAGCGCCAACACGAAAATGATGGTGGTGGAGGCGGAAGCCATTTTTTCCTGCAACGCCTGGCCGGACCAGCTGAGCACGTATCCCTGGGGCAGGATTTCCCTGGCCAGTTCCTCCATCGCGGCGAGCGCCTGCCCGGAGGAATAGCCGGGCGCGGGCCCGCCCAGGAAGTGGGCGGCCGGGAAAATGTTGAAGCGTTCCACCACCGGAGCGGCCACGCGGCGTTCCGTGCTCAGCATGGCGGTGATCGGAATCATGGCGCCCTGGCTGTTGCGCACGTATACTTCGTTCAGGTCTTCCTGAAGCATGCGGTAGTCGATGTCGGAATTCATGCGCACCTGGAAGGTCCGGCCGAGCAGGTTGATGTCGTTGACATAGGTGGTGCCGAAGGTGCCGGAAAGCGCCTTGAAGAGATCGCCGACATTGACCCCCATGGCGCGGCAGCGTTCTCGATCCACGTTGAGGTAGATGCTGGGCGCGTTCATGCTGAAAAGGTTCTGCACGCCCGCGAGTTCCGGGCGCTTGGCCGCGGCAGCGGACAACTGGTCGGCGTACATCTTGAGTTCGCCCAGCGTGCCGCCTCCGCGCTGCTGGATATAGGCCTCAAAGCCGCCTGTGGAACTCATGCCCGTGATGGGCGGAGGATTGAGCCCCAGCACGACGGCTTCCGGGGTTTTTAACGTCAGGGCACTGACGAAGCGGGCGATGGATTCGCTGTCCTCCCCGGCTTTTTTGCGCTTGTCCCAGTCCTTCAGCATGATGAAGCGCGCGCCGTAGTTGCTTTTGGCGGAAAAGGTGGTGATGTCCATGCCGTTGATGGAAACCACATCCGATATGGCGGGGTGATCCATCAGAATTTTGCCCAGCTCGTCCTGCACGGCCACAGTGCGGGGCAGGGCCGAGCCGTCGGGCAGGATGGAAAGCCCCATGATGTAGCCCTGGTCTTCGTTGGGCACCAGGCCGCCGGGCACGCGCTGCATGAGCACGCCCAGCCCGACCAGAATGAGCGCGAAAATGCACATGGCCCGCAGGCCCGACCCCTTGAGCCAGTGGACGATGCGCACGTAACGCCGCGTGGTGTGGGCAAAAGCGTTGTCGAACCAGCGGAAGAAAAGGGGCTTCTTTTCACGGTGCGCATGCGGCTTGAGCAGCAGGCCGCAGAGCGCCGGCGTGAGCGTAAGCGCCACTATGCCCGAAAGCACCACGGAAATGGCGATGGTGATGGCGAACTGCTTGTACATTTGCCCGGCCAGCCCGCCCATGAAGGACACGGGCAGAAAGACCGCGCACAAGACCAGCACGATGGCGATGACCGGCGAGGTCACTTCGCTCATGGCCTTGATCACGGCCTCTTTTACCGGCAGCTTTTCCTTTTCCATGATGCGCTCGACGTTTTCCAGCACCACGATGGCGTCGTCCACCACGATGCCGATGGCGAGCACCATCCCGAAAAGCGTGAGCGTGTTGATGGTGAAGCCGAGCGCGTACATGCCCGCGAATGTGCCCACAATCGCAACGGGCACCGCCAGGCATGGGATGAGCGTGGCCCGCCAGCTCTGGAGGAAAAGGAAGACCACGAGGAAGACCAGGATGATGGCTTCGATAAGCGTGTGCACCACTTCCTGAATGGAGACGCGCACGAACTTGTTGGTGTCGAAGGGCACGGTGTAGGCCACGCCTTCGGGGAAGTTTTTGGAAAGCTCGTCCAGCTTGGCGTACACGCGGTCGCCCGTGGCCAGCGCGTTGGCGCCGGGCGCGAGATAGACGCCCATCATGCGCGCGGGGCTGCCGTTGAGCTGAGTGGCGATGGAATAGTCCTTGCCGCCCAGTTCCACCCGAGCCACGTCGCGCAGGCGCAGCAGGGTGCCGTCCGGCTCGGCGCGGATGACGATGTCGCGGAATTCTTCCTCGCTGACCAGCCGCCCCTTGGCGTCGATCTGGAGGTTGAGATCCGTATCGTCCGTGGAGGGCATGTCGCCCAGCCGACCGGGACTGAACTGGGCGTTCTGATCCTGAACGGCGTTGTTCACGTCCGTGGGCGTGAGCTTGTACTGGGCCAGCTTGTCGGGCTGGAGCCAGATGCGCATGGAATAGTCGAGCAGGCCGAAAATGGAGGCGTCGCCCACGCCGGGAACGCGCTTGATTTCGTCCAGCACGTTCACGGACATGTAGTTGTGCAGGAACAGCTCGTTATAGCGCCCGTCCGGCGAGGCCAGGGCCGCGATAAGCAGGATGGAGGGCGACTTTTTGAGCACGGAAACGCCCTGGCGGCGCACTTCCTCAGGCAGTTGGGTGGTGGCGATCTGCACCCGGTTGTTGACCATGACCTGGGCCATGTCCGGATTCGTGCCCAGGGCGAAATACACGTTGATGGTCAGGCTGCCGTTGCCGCCGGCGCTGATGGAGGTCATGTACAGCATGTTGTCCACGCCGTTGATCTGCACTTCCAGCGGGGCGGCCACGGTCTGGGCTATGGTTTCGGCGGATGCGCCGGGATAATACGCCGTTACCTGCACCTGGGGCGGCACAAGATCGGGATATTGGGCCACGGGCAGCGCCTTGATGGCGAGCGTGCCCAGCAGAATGATAAGCAGAGAAATAACTGTGGAAAAAATGGGCCGGCTGAGGAAGAAGTTCTGGGATTGTTGCTTGGCCATCGTTATTTCCCTTGTTCCGCCTTGCCGGCGGACGCGCCGCCCGGGGCCGGAGCAGCGGATGCGGCGGGCGCGGAAGCGGGAGCCGCCGCGTTGCCGTTTTCCGGGCGCACAAGCTGGCCGGGCCGGGATTTGATAATGCCTTCAAGCACGATGCGCTCGCCGGCGGCCAGGCCCTGTTCCACAAGAAAATCCTTGCCGATGGTGTCGGCAAGCCGCACGGGCCGGGGTTCGATCCTGTTCTCCTTGTTCACCACCATGACCAAGTCCCCTTTCTGGGTCTGGAGCACGGCTTTCTGCGGAATGAGGATCGCGTTCTGAAGCGTCGCGCCCTCTATGAACACCCGCGCGAACTGGCCGGGCAGCACCTTGCCTTCGGGGTTGGGAAATTCGGCCCGCATCTTGATGGCGCCGGTGGCCGGATCCACCTGCTTGTCCACAAAAGTCACCAGACCTTCGCGTTCGTACATAAGGCCGTTCAGCAACCGTATCTGCGCCTTGAAGCCTTCTTTGGGCATGGTCAGCCGGCCTTCGCCCTCCAGTTGCTTCAGGCGCATCATGTACGCGCCGGGCGCGTAAAAATTCACGTAAATGGGATCGATCTGGTTGACGGAAGTGAGCACCTGCCCGTTCACCACGTAGTTGCCGGCGGTGTAGGCTTCCTTGCTCGCCATGCCCGTGACCGGGGAAACGACCGAACAGTAGTTGAGATTAATCTGCGCGGCCTGCAGGGCCGCCTTGGCGGCCACCACGTTGGCCTGGGCGGCGTTGTAGTCGGAAAGGGCGTTGTCGCGGTCTTTCTGGCTGACGGCGTTTTTGGCGTACAGCGGCCGGATGCGCTCCCATTCGCGGGTTGCGCGGTCAAGCTGGGCCTCGGCCTGGGCAAGCGAGCCGCGCGCGTTGTCCACAGCGGCTTTATAGGTATCGGGCTCAAGCTGAAACAGCAGTTCCCCGGCTTTGACAAAGCCGCCCTCTTCGTACACGCGCTTCTGGATGACGCCCTGCACGCGGGCCACAACCTGGGCCTCGCGCGAGCCCTGCGTCTGCCCCTGGTACTGACCGGGATAGGGCGCGTTTTCGGTTTTTATTTCCAATACTTTGACCACGGGCGGCGGGGGGCCCGGAGGGGTTTTCGAGCTGTCGGAACAGGCCGCGAGCTGGGCAAAAGCAAAACACACGGCAACAGCGAGAAACGGACGGGAAATGTTCATGCATGGTCTCCGCAAACGGGCGGAGCGGCGGGGGCCGCCCGGATAGTCAACTGCCTGAAGTATGTGCCGAAATGTATTTTTCGGGCACGGCAAAATAGTATTCTGCTATAGCCCAAAAAAAAGGGGCCGGCAAGCAGGTGAAAGCGCAAGGCTTTCCCCTGCTTGCCGGCCCTTGAAGATTTTTGCCGTCTCACACGCCGGGCAGGGCCGCCGGCGCCGGCGTTGCCGGCGGCATGGCGGGCAACGGCGCACTCGGCGGCGCAAGCGGCGGAAAGCTCCCGGAAAACGCGGACGGCGTCGGGGGCGGAGCCGCCTGCGGAGGCACGGCGGGGGACAGAGCCGGGCTTTGCGGTGCGGGGGTAGGCGCGACGCGGCCCGCGCCGGAATTCGGCACCGCCGGCTTCGCGGCGTCTGCCGGCGGACAGGGCGGACACGCGGGGCAGGGCGGGCAATCCGGGCTGCGAACCGGCTGCACGGGAGCCTTGGGCTTGGCGGCGCGTTTGATCACGCGTTTTTTCACCGGCTGCACGGGCTCGCCCTGCGCCAGGGCGGGATCGCGCACCGTGCCGTAGCCGGTGTAGAGCTGACGGGGGCGATCCACGGCCGTCCAGGCCCAGCGGGCTCCGCCGTCCTTATACCAAATTTCCTCGCTGCTTGTTTCGGAAAGGGCCACGGGATCCGTGGGCTTTTGCCGGGCGCAGCCCGCAAGGCAGAGCGCAAACAGCAGCAACATCAGGATATGGGAACGCGGCATGGCGTATCTCCTTCAAGAAGAGGCTTCTTCTCGGGAGATATATCGGATTTTTGCGGAAAATGTTTAGAGAGATATTTCCCGCCATTCCCGCGAAAACGAGAATCCGGGGTTTCATTTCGTCATCGGCCCGCATGCGTGCCCTGCGGGGCCGCCCGCACTGCATGTGAAAGTTTTTTGCGCGCAAAACGGGAGAGAAAGGGACACAACGTCTCTTCTCTCCCGCTCAACAATCCGCGGGTGCGAACGGTTCACCGCAGGCGCATCAGTTCATCGCCAGCGGGAATGCCGCCTTCTCGCCGGCCTCGTACGCGAACATGACGGCCGTGCCGTAGCAGGAAAAATATTTGCTGCCGTCGGGATGAAAAGCCACGTTTTCGCTGTAGCCCACGATGGCCTGAGCGCCCTTTTTCATGGCCCTGGCCGCCATGCCGAAAAAGGCCTCTTCCGAGTCAAAGCCCCGGCAACAGACCAGACCGAGCACTTTGGCGATACTGCGCCCTTCAACCATTTCCGTGGTCACAACGGGGAAACGACCGGCCAAAAACAGTTCCTTCACCTTGTCATTATTTTCAGTGGGCGCGGCCTGCGGTTTTTTGGCCTTTTTGTCACCGCCGCTGAGCAGAAAGAGCATATGCGACCTCCTTGGGATGCCCTGCGGAAAGCCGTTGCGACTTCCGCCATGATGTTTGCCGAAAGGGATGCAAAATATCTGCCGGCGCTTGGCGGCCGTAAAAAAAACGCCGACTTCCTGTTGCGGCGGGCGGCGGGCGTCAAAAATTACCCGGAAGGGCAGACGGCGTCGAAAAAACTTTGTCAACACCCTTATATGTGCGCTGTACCGCAAGCTCTGGCTTTTTTTCTGTAACTATGCTAGAATTTTTCATGAAAAAGGTCGTTGCGCCGCTCAACTGTTCCCGCGCGGCGATAAACGCCGCCGGCCGCCGCGCGGGAACAGGCGGAACTTCCTTCCGCCGACCACGCTGAAGCGGGCATTTCAACGTTCATCCGTTCCGGGAATCCGTATGGCGATCGTTTCGCGTACGCCTTTGGGCCGGCTTGGCGCCGTTGCCGCACCCGCGCTTGCATGCGCCCTCGCGTGCCTGCTCTGTCTGCACGCGCCGGCGTGCGCGGCATCGGCCGTTCCCGCGGGCGGCGCGCCGCAGAATAGGCAAAAACCGACGCATTCCGTCGCGCAAAAAAGCCCTGTCGCCAAAATTCCGGCCAAAGCGCCGGAAAAAATCGTTAAAAGAAAAAAACCGCTTGTATTGAAAAAAGCCGGTGCGGGCTGGGAATTCAGACGGCAGACTCCGCGCCCGCCGGCCGAGGGCTGGAAGGAATCCCTCAATGCCACCCTGCGCAAAACCACCTTCGCTCCCGACGCCCCGGCCGGACGTTTTCTGAAACGCAGCGGCACGGCGATCAAGGAAGCGCCCTCTCACACCGAGGAATTGGATGCCCTGCTGCCGAAGCAGGAATCCAAAAAACTCATGATCGGCAACAGGCCCATTTCCACCGATTTCGGTTCCGAAAAATCCGACTACACTCCTCAGGATACGCGGCTGAACAAGGCGGCCTCCATGGCGCCCGCAGCGCCCGAGCAAAAAAAGGCCGGCGCATATGCGGATTTTCATCCCACAGAGGATGTCGATCTGAAAATCGGGCCGGAATACCACATAGGCTCCAATGCTCTGCAGGCCGATCAAATCGGCAAAAACAAGGAAGTGCCGGGTTCTGTCGGCATGGGCATGAAGTTCAAAATGGACTTTTAGAACGAGTTCGCTTGAAAACGCCCGGCTTCCCGTTGCGGCGGGCGTCAAAAATTGTCATGTCCCTGTGGGCGGACGAAAAAAATTGCAGCTTTCGCTGATTTTTTTTCAGAAAAATACTGTGATATCATAGTGGGATTCGGCACGACTCCAAAATTGACTGTTCAAACAACCAATTTACCGCTGGTGTTATTCACGCCCTCATGCTATATGTCCGACAAATTTTCGGCGCGTTTTCTCCAGGCGGAGAAAACGCGGGGTGTTTTTTTGATGTCGAGCTTTCACCGAGCCATACAATAAGAATATCCGCATATTGCAACCCACAGCGACCGCAACGCGGCCAAGGAGCAGGAAGATGGCGAACAAAATGAAAACAATGGACGGCAACACAGCCACAACCCACATCGCGTACGCTTTGAGCGACGTGGCGGCGATTTTTCCCATCACACCTTCCTCGGTCATGGGGGAGCTTGCCGACGACTGGGCGGCCGAAGGACGCAAAAATCTTATGGGCCAGACCGTGGCCGTCCACGAAATGCAGTCCGAAGCCGGCGCGGCCGGCGCTGTGCACGGGTCGCTGGCGGGCGGGGCGTTGACCTCGACCTTCACGGCCTCCCAGGGTCTTTTGCTGATGATCCCCAACATGTACAAAATCGCGGGCGAGCTTTTGCCGGGCGTGTTCCACGTTTCCGCCCGCGCCCTGGCCGCGCACGCCCTGTCCATTTTCGGCGATCAGGCCGACGTCATGGCCTGCCGCCAGACCGGCTTCGCCTTCCTCGCCTCGGCCTCCGTTCAGGAATGCATGGACCTGGCCCTGGTTTCACACCTCTCGGCCATAGAAGCTTCCCTGCCCTTCTGCCACTTCTTTGACGGTTTCCGCACCTCGCACGAAGTGCAGAAAATCGAAATCATCGACTACGAAGAAATCCGCAAGGTGGTGAACTGGGAAAAGGTGGAGGAATTCCGCTCCGGCGCGATGAATCCCGAACATCCCCACGTGCGCGGCACCGCCCAGAACCCGGACATTTATTTCCAGAACCGCGAAGCCGCCAACCCCTACTACGAAGCCCTGCCCGGCATCGTGATCGACAACATGAAGCGGGTGGGCAAGCTGACCGGCCGCCACTACAAGCCCTTTGACTACGTGGGCCATCCCGAGGCCGATCACGTGATCATCGCCATGGGCTCGGCCTGCGAAGTGATCGAGGAGGCTCTGGACTACCTGTGCGCCCAGGGCCGCCGCGTGGGCCTGGTGAAAGTGCGCCTGTACCGTCCCTTCTGCACCGAATTCCTCATGCAGGCCCTGCCGGCCACCACAAGCTGCATCACCGTGCTCGACCGCACCAAGGAGCCCGGCGCGCTCGGCGAGCCCCTGTATACCGACGTATGCACCGCCTTTATGGAAACCGGCGAAATGCCCACCATCGTGGGCGGCCGCTACGGCCTGGGCTCCAAGGACTTCACCCCGGCCATGGCCATCGCCGTGTTTGACAACATGCGCTCCGTGAAGCCCAAAAACCACTTCACCGTGGGCATTGAGGACGACGTTACCTACACCTCGCTTGAAACCGGCCCCGAAGTGGACACCGTGCCCGAAGGCACCGTGCAGTGTAAGTTCTTCGGCCTCGGCGCGGACGGCACCGTGGGCGCGAACAAGCAGGCCATCAAGATCATCGGCGACAACACCGATCTCTACGCCCAGGCCTATTTCGCCTACGACTCCAAAAAGTCCGGCGGTTTTACGGTTTCTCATCTGCGCTTCGGCAAAAGGCCCATCAAGTCGAGCTACCTGGTGAAACAGGCCGACTACATCGCCTGCCACAAGGCCGCCTACGTCAACCAGTACGACATCCTGGAAGGCATCAAGGACGGCGGCGTGTTCGTGCTCAACTCGCACTGGTCGGTCAAGGACATGGAAAAGGAACTGCCCGCCGCCATGCGCCGCGCGATCGCCCGCAAGAAGCTGAAGTTCTACAACGTCAACGCGGTGAAGCTGGCCGAGGAAGTGGGTTTGGAAGGCCGCATCAACATGATCATGCAGACCGCCTTCTTCAAGCTCGCCAAGGTCATTCCCTTCGAACAGGCCGTGACCCTGCTGAAGGACAGCATCAAGAAAACCTACGGCTCCAAGGGCGAAAAGATCGTCGACATGAACATCGCGGCCGTGGACAAGTCCCTCGACTCCCTGGTGGAAGTCAAGTACCCGGCCGCCTGGGCCAACGCGGCCGAAGCCGTGCCGGTTCTCCACGACGAACCCGAATACATCACCAACGTGGTCAAGCCCATTCTGGCCCAGCAGGGCGACAAGCTGCCCGTCTCGGCCATGGATCCGGCCGGCCTCATGCCGCTGGGCACCGCGGCCTTTGAAAAGCGCGGCGTGGCCATCAACGCCCCGGAATGGATACCCGACAACTGCATCCAGTGCTGCCAGTGCTCCTTTGTCTGCCCGCACGCGGCCATACGCCCCTATCTTGCCACGGATGACGAACTCAAGGGCGCGCCCAAGACCTTTGTGACCAAGGACGCCATCGGCAAGGAGTTCAAGGGCCACAAGTTCCGCATCCAGCTCTATCCGCTGGACTGCCAGGGCTGCGGCTCCTGCGCGGACGTCTGCCCGGCCAAGACCAAGGCCCTGGTTATGAAGCCGCTGGAAAGCCTGGCCGAAAAGGAAAACGCCAATCTGGAATTCGCGCAGGAACACATCTCCCTCAAGGAAGAACTGGCCGAGCGCACCTCGGTCAAGGGTTCCCAGATGTGGCAGCCTCTGCACGAGTTTTCCGGCGCCTGCGGCGGCTGCGGCGAAACGCCCTATGTCAAGGTGCTCACCCAGTTGTTCGGCGAGCGCATGATCATCGCCAACGCCACGGGCTGCTCCTCGATCTGGGGCGCTTCCTCCCCCACCACGCCGTACACCGTCAACAAGGACGGCTGCGGCCCGGCCTGGGGCAACTCCCTGTTTGAAGACGCGGCGGAATTCGGCTTCGGCATCGCCTCGGCCTATCGTCAGCGCCGCGCCTATCTGACGCGGATCGCCGGCGAACTGGCCGCGGAAAAGCACACCCCCGCACAGTTGAAAAAAGCCCTCAACGCCTGGATCGAGGGCAAGGAAGACCCCGACGCCTCCAAGAAGGCCGGTGAGGAGCTGTTGGCCGCCCTGTCGAGCGCGGGCTGCGACTGCGGCTGCGGCTGCGCCTCCAAAGCCGAGGAAATCTGGAACATGGCCGACCTCTTCACCAAGAAGAGCGTCTGGGTCTTCGGCGGCGACGGCTGGGCCTACGACATCGGCTACGGCGGGCTCGACCACGTGCTGGCCTCCGGCGAGGACATCAACGTCTTCGTCATGGACACCGAAGTCTATTCCAACACCGGCGGCCAGGCCTCCAAGGCCACCCCGCTCGGCTCCATCGCCAAGTTCGCGGCGGCCGGCAAGCGCATAGGCAAGAAAGACCTGGGCGCCATGGCCATGACCTACGGCTACGTTTACGTGGCCTCCGTCAGCCTGGGCGCGGACAAACAGCAGATGCTCAAGGCATTCAGGGAAGCCGAAGCCTACAAGGGTCCCTCCATCGTCATCGCCTACGCCCCCTGCATCAACCAGGGCATACGCAAGGGCATGGGCAAGAGCGTGGAGGAAGGCAAACTGGCCGTGAAGTCCGGCTACTGGCCCCTCTACCGCTACAATCCCGAACTGGCGAAAGAAGGCAAGAATCCCTTCATCCTTGAATACAAGGAGCCGGACGGCAGCCTTCAGGAATTCCTGGACGGCGAAAACCGTTACAAGCAACTTGCCAAGATCGATCCCGAAGCGGCCAAGCGCCTGCGTCCCGAACTCGAAAAGGCCTGCATAGAGCGCTGGAAGCGTTATAAGCAGCTTGCCGATCTGCCGGGCATGGGCGAAAGCAGCTAACTCCCACACCAGAGCCGGCGGCCTCGCGCCGCCGGCTCTTTTTAGTAAGGACGACACATGCGCAGCAATCTCTATATCGCTCCCACAGAGGCCCGCACCGGGAAATCGGCCATAGTGCTCGGCATGATGCAGCTTCTGCTGCGCCAGGTGCGCAAGGTGGCCTTTTTCCGGCCCATTATCGGCGAGCCGGTGCTCTACGACCGCGACCACGACATCAACCTGGTGCTGGAGCATTTCAAGCTTTCCCAACCCTATACCGACACCTTCGCCTATACGCTGGACGAGGCCCGCGCCCTCATCAACAGCGGCCAGCGCACCCTGCTGCTGGAAAACATTCTGAAAAAATTCCGCGAACTTTCGGAAAAATATGACTTCGTGCTTTGTGAAGGCACGGATTTCATCCACAAGGACGTGGCCTTCGAATTTGAACTCAACGCCGACATCGCGGCCAACCTCGGCTGCGCGATCATGATGGTGGGCAACGGCGAACAGAAGAGCGCCGAGGAAATCATCACCTCCACCCAGTCCACGCTGGATCTGCTGGAAGAAAAAGGCCTCGACGTCGTCAGCGTCATCGTCAACCGCACCACGGCCGACGAGGAAACCTGCAAAACCATCTCCTTGAGCATCACCTGCAAGAATTGCGCGGCCCCTCCCCTGGTGTACGTGCTGCCGGACGATCCCGTTCTGGCCAAACCCACCATGGACGACGTCAAAAAATGGCTGAACGCCCAGGTGCTTTACGGCCACGGGCGCATGGACACCCTGGTGGGCGATTATCTCATAGCGGCCATGCAGGTGCATAATTTTCTCGACTATATCACCGGCGACAACCTGATCATCACCCCCGGCGACCGGGCGGACATCATTCTCGCGGCCCTCACCACCCGCCTCTCCTCCGCCTATCCCGACATTTCCGGCATTCTGCTCACGGGCGGCATCAACCTCACGTCCAACGTGCACCGGTTGATCGAAGGCTGGACGGGCGTGCCCGTGCCCATTCTGCTGGCCAGGGATCACACCTACAAGACGATCCAGACTCTTTCCCAGCTTTACGGCCGCATCGATCCGGGCAACGTGCGCAAGGTCAACACCGCGCTCGGCACCTTCGAAAAGCATGTGGACAAAACGGCGCTTTCCAAACGCCTTATCGGCCGCACTTCCAGCCGGATCACGCCCGTAATGTTCGAATTCGACCTCATCGAACGGGCCAAGAGCAAAAAAATGCGCATCGTCCTGCCCGAAGGCGAGGAAGAACGCATTCTGCGCGCGGCCGATATCCTTTTGCGCCGAGGCGTGGCCGACATCATCCTGCTTGGGGACGCGGGCCGCATCGGCCAGAAAATCTCCGCCCTGGGCCTGGAACTGGAGGATGTCACCATTCTTCAGCCCGAACTCTCCCCCCAATTTGACGACTATGTGCAGACCTACGCCGAACTGCGCAAACACAAATGCGTGACGCCGGAACAGGCGCGCGACCGCATGCTCGACGTGGCCTGCTTCGGTACCATGATGGTGTACAAAGACGCGGCGGACGGCATGGTTTCCGGCGCGATCAACACCACAGCCCACACCATCCGTCCGGCCCTGGAGTTCATCAAGACCAAGCCCGGCGTTTCCGTGGTTTCCGGGGCCTTTCTCATGTGCCTGAAAGACCGCGTGCTCGTGTTCGCCGACTGCGCCGTCAACCCCAACCCCACGGCCCAGCAGCTTGCGGAAATAGCCGTCAGCACGGCCCACACGGCCAGGGTCTTCGGCATAGAACCGCGCGTGGCCATGCTTTCGTATTCCACCGGTTCTTCCGGCAAGGGCGAGGACGTGGACGCCGTGGTCGAAGCCGCGCGCATCGCCCAGGAAACGGCCCCGGATCTGCTGCTTGAAGGCCCGTTGCAGTACGACGCGGCCATCGACCCCGATGTGGCGAAAACCAAGCTGCCCGACAGCAAGGTGGCGGGGCAGGCCACTGTGTTCATCTTCCCGGATCTCAACACCGGCAACAACACCTATAAAGCGGTACAGCGCGCGGCCGGCGCCATTGCCATCGGCCCGGTGCTTCAGGGGCTCAACAAACCGGTCAACGATCTCTCGCGCGGCTGCACCGTGCCGGATATCGTCAACACCGTGGCGATCACGGCCATTCAGGCCCAGGCCGAAAAATAAACAGCTTTTTGGGGAGGAAAACTTTTGAAAAAGCTTTCCTCCCCAAGCCCCGCCTTTCAAAACTTTTTAACGGCGTCAAAACGATACGCTCTGTGCGTGTGTTGCGACGCCGCGAAACTTTTTTCATGAACAACCACTGCAACCGCTGAGGAACCACCCACATGAAAGTTCTCGTCATTAACGCAGGCTCGTCTTCCTGCAAATATCAGCTTTTCGACATGGCGGACGAATCCGTGCTCTGCTCCGGGCT
>JAVBNZ010000024.1:0-41792 GCA_031551145.1 Desulfovibrionaceae bacterium
CCTCGTTTTCAAGCCGCGCCAATCTGGCGCGGCTTTTTTTGTATGCGGAAAACCACCCGCGAGGCGGGCGGGTTTCCGCATACAAATAGCCCCCCTGAGCTTGGGGTATTTATTTTTGCGAGCATCATTCTAACCAGGAATAACTCTTTACAATTTTTTTTTCTCCTGTTAAATAGGAATTGTTCCTATCAACAAACGTGCTAGAGGAGTGTACTATGTCTAAAACGAAAGAGAATCTTATGGCCGCCTTTGCCGGTGAATCCCAAGCCAACCGCAAATATCTCGCATATGCCAAGCAGGCGGACAAGGAAGGCCTGCCGCAGGTGGCCAAGCTTTTCCGCGCGGCTGCCGAAGCGGAAACCATCCATGCCCATGCGCACCTCCGCAATGCGGGAAAGATCGGTGATACGGCGGCCAATCTCAGGGATGCCCTGGAAGGCGAAACTTATGAATTCACAAAGATGTATCCGCCCATGATCAGCGAAGCCGAAGCCGAGGGCGACAAGGTGGCCGCCAAATTTCTCGGCTATGCCAACGCGGTCGAGGAGGTGCACGCCAAGCTGTACAATAAAGCGCTGGCCGATCCCAAAGGCCTTCCCGCCGTCGATTATTACATTTGCGGCGTCTGCGGCTACACGCACGAAGGCCCGCATGCGGACAAGTGTCCCGTCTGCAATTCGGCCGCGAGCGTTTTTTATAAAGTCGAGTAGCCTGTGTTCTTTTGAGAGTTGTCCTTACGGCGGGCAACCCCCGCCTGCGACAAACTCATGACAATATCAAAGGCCGCCGCAAGGCGGCCTTTGGCGTGCAGGCCCGCTTCACGCAGTCCGCATGTACTCCCGCAGGATATTCGCGGGTTGAATGCCGTGGGTTCCGTCCTCCAGGCAGGCGCTGATCGCGATGTCGGGCGCACGGGAAAGATCAATGCTTACAGGATTAACGCGGTTGCCCCAGGGGTCGCGCACGATCAACACGGTGGGACGCAGAGGGGCGGTGTGGTTGACCCGCGTGACGACGCCCAGTTCATCGGTAGTGAGCCTGACGAGGCTGCCGGCCGGGTAGATGCCGACACAACGTATGAAGTGCTCGGTCAGTTCCGCATCGATTTCCTGCCCCCGCATGCCGTAGAGCATGCCGAGCACACGGTGGGGCTTTATGGGTTCCTTATAGACGCGGCGGCTGGAAAGAGCGTCATAGACATCAAGGATGGCGGCCATTTTGCCCAGCCTGCTGATCTGTTCGCCGGTTTTGCCGTCGGGATATCCGCTTCCGTTTACGCGCTCGTGGTGCTCGAGAGCCGTCAGTCGCACAGTATCGGAAATTTCAGGAATTTTTCCAAGGTATTCCCAACCTATTTTCGGATGCTCCCGCATAACGGCGAACTCTTCCGGGGTCAGACGCCTGGGCGCTCTGAGGATTTTGGCCGGCATGCGGAATTTGCCGAGATCGTGGAAAAAACCCGCCATGCCGGCTTCGAACATACTCTCTTCGCTGTCCCCCAGGTGGCGGGCGAACATCACGATAAGTATGGCCACATTGACGCAATGCGAAAAAGTGTAGTCGTCCTGAGTGTGGAGTCGGCTCATGGCCTGCAGGGCATTGACGTTGCGCAACAGGCTGCCCATGATGCCTTCGACGACTTCGCTTCCGGCCTGCACATCCAGTTCCTCGTGATCCTTGAATTGCCGCATGACGTGTTGCGCGGTGAGCAATGCCCGATTGTAGAGTTCGGCGGCTCTGGGAAGTTCTTCTTCCAGCGACGTGGTGGGCTCAAGCGGAACAGGGGTGGGGGGGCGTTGCGGCGCGGACAGGATAAACTCTTCACTCCCTTCCGTCGGGTAGAGGGAGGCCCATTCCTTGTAGCTGCGGTTGAGATCCACAACCGCTTCCTTGAACCCCAGCGCGACGATTTTGGAAATATCGTCCTGAGTGCTCAGCATGCCTTCGGTGGAATAAAGAAAGGGGGTATCCAGCACGCTGGAAGGAACACCGGAAACAAACATGCCTGGGCGGAGCGCTTCTATGGTGAATTTGCGTAGCATATATATGATTCTATATTTGCTGATTTTCAGTATTTCACAAAGGGCATGTACGAATTTTAAGCGTAACAAACAGTTTCCAATGAATTTGGAACTGTATTCTCTCTGAAACATGTGCCTATGAACTTGAAGATTCAATGCAAAGACGCGATATTATCAGATACAAAAAAGAAAAATACAAGCACATATTTACGAGCTGCAATTATAAAAAATACATATTGGCCGATATGTAAATTGGTATTTATATGACATGCAGTAAATTGCGCTCTGTTGCAATCGAGGCTCCGCATATGAGGCAGCAGGGGCGCGGCATACATTTCACACAGTTCGCATATGATTCCGCAGGGCGTTGGCCGGTTGAATGCCGAAGGCGCCGTTTTCCAGGCAGGTGCTGATGATGAAATGTTCGGTCAGATCCGCGTCGAGGTCGTGATGACGGCGAATTCGTCCGGAGTCGGGCGTCTTGGAGCATTGAGGATTTTTGCCGGCATGCGCATAATACGGCAGTTTTATACGGCGCGCGCATGCTCCCGCAGAATATTCGCGGGCTGGATGCCGTGGGCTCCGGTCTCCATGCATTCGCTGATCTTGATGTCGGGAGTGCGGGAAAGGTCGCGGCTCACGGCACCGATGTGCCTGCCCTGCGGATCGCGCACGATCAGCACGGTGGGATGAAGAGGAGCGGCATGGTTTATCTGGACAACGATGCCCATTTCCCCGGTATTGAGTTTGACGACGCTGCCCGCCGGGTAAATGCCGATGCAGTGGATGAACTGCTCGGTCAGCATCGGGTCGAAATCCTGTCCACGCATGTTGTAGAGCATGCCGAGCACGCGATGCGGCATAATGGGGTTTTTGTAGGTGCGGCGGCTGGATATGGCGTCGTACACATCAAGAATGGCCGTTATTTTTCCGAGTCTGCTGATTTGCGGGCCTGTTTTGCCGTTCGGGTATCCGCTTCCGTTTATGCGCTCGTGGTGTTCAAGGGCTGTCAACGGAACATTTTTCGGAATTTCCGGAATGCCCGCCAGGTAATCATGGCCGATTTGCGGGTGTCGACGTACAGCGGAAAATTCTTCCGCCGTCAGGCTTCGGGGCGCGTTGAGAATTTCCGGCGGCGTGCGTATATTTCCGATATCATGGAGAAAACCTGCCATGCCGGCTTCAAGCATGTCGCTTTCATTGCCCCCCAGATGGCGGATGAACATGACGGAGAGCAAGGCCACGTTGACGCAGTGCGAAAAGGTGTAGTCGTCCTGGGTGCGAAGTTTGCTCACGGCCTGGAGCGCGTCGGTGTTACGCAGCACGCTGTCCATGATGCCTTCGACAATGATGCTGCCGGCCCGCACGTCCAGCGCGCCCCCATCCCTGAATTGCCGCATGATGCGCCGGGTGTTGTCCAATGCCTCGTCGTAAATCCGGGCGGCTTTGGGGAATTCTTCCGCCGTCGACGCGGCGGGTGTAAACGGAACGGGAGCGGGGGAGGGCTTTTGCCCAAGCTCGGTCAGACTCAACTCGGCCTCCGCTGCATAAAGGGCGGTCCATTCCTTATAGCTGCGGTTGAGATCCACAATGGCTTCTCTATAACCCTGCGCGGCGATGCGCCCGATGTCGTCCATGGAATCCAGCATGCCTTCGGTGGTATACAAAAAAGGCGTGTCGGCCAGTTGGGGGGAAGCATCAAGAACAAACATGCCGGGGCGCAGTTCTTTTATGGAGAATTTGCGAAGCATACGGACATCCCATAGTGAGCCGTTTTTCACTGCAACATAATTGGGATAAAATGCGCATTATCCGCAGTTCGTCAAGACTTTTCTGCATATAAAAATAAAAAAATCGTATTCTACTTGTACTGCCCGGCGTCATGCAGCAGATCCGGCCACAGACGGTCCCATGGCCCTTCATGTGTCATGCGGGGAACTGTAATTCTTCGGCAGGGTGTTCGAGGTAGAGCGGCGCACCAGGCATCCGCGGGCTGCGGGGGCATAATTGCATCGGCACCGCCCGTGACGTGCAGTTGCGGAATGTGCGCCGTCTTCAGGACTCCGTTCGCGGGATTGAGAGACTGCGCCAACGGCGCAACCTTCAAATACCGCGTCCAATAGACGTGATCCAGATTACCCGCCACTGTGGCGAGAAAGCTGACGTCATCACGGCGTTGGGCCAGCAAAGCCGCCATACCTCCGCCGCCGGAAAAACCGTACAGGGCCAGGCGTGACACGCCTGTCGCCGCTTTGGCCTGATCCAACGCTGTATCCACGGCACGCAGCGTGCGTTCCGACATGCGGCCCGCCGTCCAGTCGTTCCGGCGACAGCCCGTGCGATCTTCGTCGCGCACGAACTGGCAGGGCCGGGCCAGATAGAGCACGGGCGCGGAGCCCGGATGGCTGCGCGCCAGACGGAAGGCCACGGGATCGGGAGGCGTGGGGTCGTCGGAAGGCCGAGTGCGGTTGTGATAGGCCAGTCCATCGCCTTCTATGTAAACATGCAGCAGATTTCCATCGCCGGCTTTCAGGCGGCCGTGCAGAACAAAATCTTCCGTGGGAAAGCGCATGACGGCGAAATGCTGTTCCGGCGTCCGCGTCCCTTTGGAGGAGCAGGCGCACAGGAGCATACAAAACACCAGAAAAGTCGGGTGGACAAGCCGCATGATCAGGGGCGGAACAGGCGTCCCTGCCGCGCGCGGGGTGCGGGAGCCTGTGCGCCGCCCGTCGGGGGGCTGGTTATGGTGCGCCGGCCTGGCAGGCTTTCAATAACCGGTGACTCCGGCGCGAACGAGCCGGCGGAGCGGAAGGCACAGTCAAAGGTTTCGCATTCGTACACGCCGAGCGCGCTCGCGCGCAGCATACCCTCTGTTTCCGGATCGGCGACGGCGGCGTAATATACGCGGCTGCGCGGGGCGCTGCCGTAATTGACCCTGCAGGAGATGAGCCAGGAGTTCTTGCCGTCGCCGTTCCAATCCGCGGCGGCAAGCAGCTCTACTTCCACCGTATCCAGACCCTGAGTGAGCGTAAATCCCTTGTCGCGGATCTGCGCGTCCTTGGGGGAAGCGACGCTTTCGGCGAAACTTTTCGGCGCGACCATGGGATCGGCGTCACCGTAGCGGAAGGAGGGAGAGAGGCGTTCGAAAAGAATACGCCCGTACTCATCCCCGGAAAGCGGTTTGAGGTGGTTTTCCAGATAGTTGCCCTGTTCATCGAGCAGCGCACGGCTGGTCATCTCCGGTTTCAGGCGCAGGCACATGCTTTTGAAGCGCGCTTCCTGGGCCACGCGCACGGGGCGCTGGGCGCAGGCGCACAAACAGAGAGCGGCCGACAGGCAGAGCAAAGCAAAAAAAAGACGAATGTTCATAGGCTGTTCAGGTCGGAGGCCCGGAGAATAAATTCGGTCTGGCTTGTACAGCGCCTTTGGGCTAATGTAAAGTGGAGCAGTTTGCCGGCAGCGGATCAATTTGCCGTAATACCGTGTCAGGCGTCGTCTTTACCTCGATTACGGATGAAAATAGTTCACATTCGTCGCAATAAATCCGCCTTTCGTATTTTCCGGCACAGAACATGCATAATTTTTCTGAACAGCGCCGCAACCCACAGAGATACGACATGATGCACGAAGACGACGCCATTCCCCTGGAACTCCCCAAGAGCGAAAAAACCGCCAAGAGCCGGGGATTTCTCTATTTTTTGTTGATATTGTTCATAATAGCCGCCTGCGCCGGTGCATACGGACTGCGTTGGCTCACCGCCCTGCATACCCAGAGCGCCGTTGTGGAGGGCGAACTGCGCACCTTGAGCGCGCAGTTCGGCGGCCTGGCGGTCGAAGTGCCGGTAAGAAAAGGTCAGCATGTCCAGGCAGGGCAGGTGCTTATACGTTTTGAGCCCGCGGCCGGCGATGCTTACAGCGCCGAGGCAGGCGCCCAGGCCGCCGCATTGCGCAGGATGATGCCCCCGCCCGTTACCATGGAAAACACGGCCGAGCGCGCGGCAGGCGCCCAGGCCGCCGAACAGGATATCGCCTCCCGCATTTCCCAGGCCCGCGCACAGGAAGACGCCGCTGTGCGCGAAGTTCAGCACAGGGCCGAGGAACATGCCAAGGCACAGTTGGAACTGCGTCGCCTCGATCTGCTCAGTTCCCGATATTCCGTACCTGCTGCTCAACATGACAAAGCCCGCAACGACGAACTGGCCGCACGCCGCAATCTCGAACGGGCGCGCGCCGCGCGCGAGGAAAGCAGCCGCGCCCGCGCCGCCGTGGAAGGGGAACTGAACCGCGTGAAGGCGGAACTGGCCGAAGCCCGTTCCGCCGCCGTTCGACAGCGTACCGACTACAATTACGCCCAAGTTGTTCAGGCGCATCCCGCTGCTTCGCGGCCGGCAGGCGCGCAAGCGGATCCGTATACGCTGATTGCTCCTTCAGCCGGCGTGATCGCCGACCTGTACGCGCAGGAAGGCGAACCCGTACAGGCGGGGAAACAACTTGTCGACCTTGTGCCCGAACAGGGCGCATATTCCGTCATGGCCTGGTTTCCGGAAAAGGAAGCGTCCGGCCTCAAACCCGGCAATGAATGCCGGATTTATGTGCTCGAATTGCCCGCCCAAAGTTTTTCCGGCCGCGTGGAGGCCGTGCTGCCCGCCGGCAGCGTCGCACCCAAGATTCTTTTAAGCGGCGTCGCGCCGGAGCGGCATGTGCCCGTGCGCGTTCGCTTCCTCGGGGAGCTTCCCCCGGAACTGAAACCCGGCATGCGTGCGGCCGTGCGTGTCTATACCATCCATTTGCCCTGGGAAAGCCTGCTGCACGGCGTTGAAGGCGTCGGCGCTCCGAAATCCGCCAACCGCAGCCTGTAGCCGTACCTCTTCCCTTTCGCGGCAAATCCCGATAGTACGCCCTGAGAGCGCGCGCAAAGCCCGCCCCAAAACTACCGCACGACGATTTGTATGCTTTCACCCGGAACACTCGGCGCGCTCGCGGGCGCAGGCGCCTTTCTTTCCTGGGGCACTCTGGTGCTGTATTGGCATGCCCTGAAGCATGTCGACGCTTTTGATATCCTGGCCCACCGCATTCTCTGGAGCCTGGTCTTCATGTTGCCGGCAACGCTCCTCACCGGCCGCCTGCCCGAAGTGCGCGCCGCCCTGCGCGACAGGGGCGCGATGCTGCGCATCTTCCTCAGTGCCCTGCTTATCGCGGGAAATTGGTGCATGTACATCTATGCCGTCACCTCCGGCCGGGTGCTGGAGGCCGGCCTGGGCTATTACATCAATCCCCTGGTCTGCGTGCTTCTGGGCTGCCTGTTGCTGCGCGAACGCATGAGCCGGCTTCAGGGCATGGCGATCGTACTGGCGACGACAGGGGTGCTTTTCAAGTTGATTGCCGGGGGCAACATGCCCTGGCTGAGCCTGGGACTGGCCTGCAGCTTCGCCCTGTACGGTTTCATACGCAAGACGGTGCGCGTTGAGGCGGCTCCCGGCCTTTTTCTGGAAACCGCCCTGCTCGCGCCCCTTGCTTTTGCCCGGCTGCTGTGGGAGCACGCGCAGGGCGCTTCGGCCTTCACATCGACGGATATGCGCACCGCTCTCCTGTTGGCAGGTTCCGGAGTGATCACCGCCATTCCCCTGTTGTTTTTTGCCTACGCGGCCCGGCATGTTTCGCTCATCACGCTCGGTCTGCTGCAATATCTTTCGCCCAGCATCACCATGGTGCTCGGCATATGCGTGATGGGGGCGGAAGCGGACAGCGTCACCCTGATCACCTTCGCCTGCATCTGGGCGGCGCTGGCGCTGTATACCTGGTGCGGCCTGCGGACGTTCAAAAGGGGGACGACATGACGTCGTTTTTCTTCCTCTTCACCAACGGCCGACCGAGATGATCATGCCGACACAGGAGACGCGCGGCGTTCTTGCCGGGCTGGGGGCTTTTTTTTGCTGGGGGACGTTGGTTCTCTACTGGTACGCACTCGAACGGGTGGACGCCGTGGAAATTCTGGCCCACCGCATTGTCTGGTGTTTTGCCTTCACCCTGCCGCTGACGCTCTGTCTGGGCCGCGTCAAGGAAGCCTGGGCCGCCGCCAAAGAAGCGGGCACGGTAATCCGCATATTTTTGAGCGCGTTGTTCGTGGCCGTGAACTGGGGTCTGTACATCTACGCCGTCGTGTCCGGCAGGGTGCTGGAAACCAGCTTGGGCGCCTATATGACCCCGCTTATGAACGTGTTGCTGGGCTGTGTGCTGCTGCGCGAGCGCATGAGCCGGCTCCAGGCGCTCGCGGTCGCTCTGGCGGCGACGGGGGTGTTGATCAGCGTCGTGGCCGGAGGCAGCATGCCCTGGCTGAGTCTGGCGCTGGCCGTGAGTTTCGGCTTTTACGGCCTGCTGCGCAAAACCGTGCATGTGGAATCGGTTCCCGGCCTGCTGCTGGAATCGGCCCTGCTCACTCCTTTGGCGCTGGCCTGGCTGTTGCTGATGCCGCTTGGGGGTACGCCGTCCTTCAATCCCGCGGCGGATTTGGGCCTCAGCCTGCTGCTGGTCGGCGCGGGCGTGATCACGGCCGTGCCGTTGCTGCTCTTTGCCTATGCCGCCCGGCACATGTCCCTGATCAGCCTGGGGGTGCTGCATTATCTGACGCCCAGCATCACCATGCTGCTCGGCGTATTCGTTCTGGGGGCGAAACTGGACGGCAGCACGCTCATCACCTTTGTTTTTATTTGGGCGGCGCTGGCGCTCTATACCTGGTGCGGCTTGAGAAGGATCAGGATCAAGGAGTGAACGGCCCTATCGTCCCAGGACGGACTGCGGCCCGTCCACAGCCGGCGTCACAATCCGGCCGGGGCCCCGGCTTTTGCCCTCGAAACGCACGAGGAACATTCCGGCGAAATTCCGGCCTTTGTAGACTTCCACGCGGTACAGCGTTCCTCTGGTATCCAGCGAAAAACGGGGCGTAAAGTCGGCGGGGCGTATATCCAGCCCGCTTTCATCCGGCGCGGCGGTGCCGCCTTTGGCGCCGGCGGGCTCCGCGCCTATGGCGTTCACGCGGTAGGAGGGAGTGGGCAGAACGAGGAAACTGTCCCGTACGCTCAACACCTGCCCGAAGGGCACGTTGCGTTCGTCGCCGTCCACCTTGACTTTGACCCCGCTGATGCCGTTGTCGGCATCAAACCAGATCGGAACAATGCGGGTGAGGGGTCTGTTGCCGTAATGCACGGCAAGTTCGCCTTTTTCGTGCAGTACGGCGAGCAGAGGTTTGGAGGCCGTGGCCTTGAGCCCCCCCCTGGGCAGGGGCAGATAGTTGATGCGGGGACGGGCGTCATCCAGCGGCAGCACGACGCGGTTATCCGCAAAACCCACGCGCAGATCGCTCTGCAGGGCCGCAAGCACACCGGAGGGGGAGAGTTCGAAATCCCGCGAAAATTCCACTCCGGCCCGGCGCAGAAACGATTCCACCGCCAGCAGATGGTAATAGACCCGTCGCTCCACCGGGAACTCCTTGCTCACTTCCAGTCCGAAGGCGGCCTTGTTGTGGCGCACGGCATACCAGGAGAGGGTTTTTTCCATCTCTCTGTCGCCTTCGCCCGTACGGGTGTTCTTGATGTGATAGCGGTGGGCGGGCAGCAGGAGTCGGGTGTTGACCTCCTCGCAGGCGTGCCGGGCCAGATCTTCCAGGTTGCTGTGCGGCAGGTGTTCGGGGATGGCGCTTTGATCGATGATCACGCACTGGCCCCAGCGCTTGGGATTGCGCAGCGCGTCTTCATGCTGCGGACGAAAAAAACCGCTGCCGTCGTGCAGATTGAGCACCAACGCAACCTGGGGATGTCGGATCAGTTCCTGGATGCGGGACACGACGGCGTATTCCGGATCATTCACGTCCAGACGGGCGAACTTGCGGTTCATATCACCGTGCAGGCCGCGCGTATTGCGCACGATGCTGGGAAAGTTCAGGTTCGGCACCACCCAGAGCGCGCCCCTTGACACGGTGTAGCGGGTCGCCAGCAGGGCGGCGGCGGAAAAGCCCCCGGGCTCGTCGCCCTGAATGCCGCCTATAACGAGTGCGGCAGGAGAATCATCCCCGTGGCGGTGCAGAGTGAAATCCCTGCACAGTTCGCAACGCAGAGGCGGAGGAAGCGCTGCCTTTTTTTTCGCGGCTGCCGGAGCTTCTGAAAAAGCGAAGAACAGGAACGCGAGGAAAAGCGGAATCAAAACACTCTTTCGTTCGCCGGGGCGGCGTTCGGCTGGACGGGTGCGGCGAGGTGAAGGCATGTTCCTGCTCCGGCGTAAATTGGGCACGGGCTACCATGAACGCGGCGAAAAGTACAGCATGCGCCGCTCCGCCGTTGCAGGCCCTGAAGCTTTCTGGCATTATGCGCATTCAGGCACGTTGCATGAGGAGGAAGGTATGGAACTTTTGCCTGTTCGGCGCGCTCTCTTGAGCGTGACGGATAAAAGCGGACTGGTGCGTTTCGCTTCGTTTCTGGCGGAGCGGCAGGTGGCTCTGGTATCCACGGGCGGCACGATGCGCACTCTGGAAGAAGCCGGCATCCCGGTAACGGCGGTCAGCTCCGTAACCGGTTTTCCGGAAATTCTCGGCGGCCGCGTCAAAACCCTGCATCCCTGCATCCACGCCGGCATTCTGGCGAACAAGGACAAGCCGGATCACGTCGCCACACTGGAGGAAAAAGGCATTGAGGCTTTTGATCTCGTCTGCGTCAACCTCTACGACTTTGCCGGAGCAGTGGAGCGCAAGCTTTCCCTGGAAGAGGCGGTGGAGGAAATAGACATCGGCGGGCCCTGCCTGCTTCGGGCTGCGGCGAAGAATTTTCACAGCACGCTCGTGGTGCCGGGAGTGGAGTGGTACGGGGACGTTATGGAAGAAATGGCCGCCAATAACGGCGGCGTGGGGCTGGATCTGCGCCGGCGTCTCGCTTCACGGGCTTTCTCGGAAACCTCCCGCTACGATTCCCTGATCGCGAGCTACATCAGATAGGACACCGCCATCGCCGCCGTAGAAGGGAACACTCAGGGCCTGAAAGCCGGGCAAATCAAAGCATTGCAGCGTCTGGCGCAGCGGCGCTGGCCCGTGCATGAGGCCTGGACGCCGGATTTGATTCACGAGCTGGCCGAGCTTTCCCACACGCTCGGCAGGCAGATAGGCCTGCTTATCGACCGGCTCGGCAAGGTGGATCTGGTGATCTACGGGGATGCGGGCGGCATCCTCATTCCCCGGCTGGCGCGCGGACGCGAAGGCGCCGGCCGGCTACGCGGCCTGCGGCTCGTGCATACCCATCTGCGCCCTGAGGAAGGCCTGACCCAGGACGACCTCATGGATCTCATCTTCCTGCGCCTGGATGCCGTGGCCGTGCTGACCGTGCAGAACGACGGCCGTCCGGCCCGTTTTCAGTACGCGCATCTGCTGCCGTCTACCGATTCCGCTCCCTATCTCGTGCACCCCCTGTTGCCCTGGGACAGGGTAAAGGCGGATTTCCGCGCCGAGGCCGAAGCCTTGGAAGAAGAACTGGCCCGCACTCAGAGCGAAAGCCTGGATTCAGAGCAAAGCACGCGCGCCGTGCTGGTTTCCGTATCCGCCCTGCCGCGCCCGGTGCAGGAGCAGCGGCTGGAGGAACTTGCGGAACTGGCCCGCACCGCCGGCCTGCATGTGGTGGGCAGGCTGGTGCAACGCGTTGCCGCGCCCAATCCCAAGTTTATTCTCGGCAAGGGCAAGATGGCGGATTTGGAAATAGCGGCCCTGCGCGGGGATGCCTCGATTATCCTGTTTGACGGCGAGCTTTCCCCCGCCCAGTTGCAGAATCTTACCGAACTCACCGAGCGCAGGGTGTTGGATCGCACGCAGTTGATCCTGGATATCTTTGCCAGGCACGCCGTGAGCAGCACGGGCCGCCTCCAGGTGGAAATGGCCCAGCTCAAATACATCCAGCCTCGCCTGACCGGCAAAAACCGGGCCATGGACAGGCTTATGGGCGGCATAGGCGGTCGGGGGCCCGGTGAAACCAAGCTGGAAACGGATCGCCGCCGCGTACGCGAGCGCATCGCCCGCATCAAGAAAGAGCTGGAAAAGCTGCGCGACAGGCGCGCCTTCACCCGGCGCAGGCGTTCCGAAGGGGGAGTGGGGCAGGCGGCGCTGGTGGGTTATACCAACGCCGGCAAGTCCACGTTGCTCAACAGCCTGACCAACGCTTCCGTGAGGGCGGAGGACAAGCTTTTCGCCACGCTCGACCCCGCAACGCGCCGGCTGCGCTTTCCCCGTGAACGGGAAATCATCCTGGCCGACACTGTGGGTTTTATCCGCGAGCTGCCGTCTGAACTCAAAGAAGCCTTTCGGGCCACGCTGGAAGAGCTGGAGGCGGCGGATCTTTTTCTGCTCACCACGGATGCCTCGCACCCGGAGTTCGGCGCGCAGCTTGAGGCTGTGGAAGACATTTTGCGGGAAATGGAACTGGATGCGACCCCGTGCCTGCTGTTGCTCAACAAATGGGATAAAACGCCGCCCGCACGACGGGAGGAGCTTTTGCTCGCCCATCCGGAAGCCCTGCCGCTTTCGGCCGTGACAGGAGACGGATTGGAAGCCTTGACGCGGGAACTGGCACGCAGACTGCTATAGCGATAGCCGGTCTTGTCGCGCCGGCCTTTTCGGATTTTCGGAGCATACTGAAAACTCCTGTAATCCCGGCCGCAGCGGATTCACTCCAGTTCTTTCAAATGCTGCCGCGCAAAATCCAGCGCGGGATCAAGCGCCAGGGCATTGCGCAGATAGTGCGCCGCTTCGGCTTTGTTGCCCAAAAATTTGCGACAAAGGCCGAGGTTGGCAAGGTCGAGGGCCGAGCCTTTGTCGAGTTTGAGCGCGGCCTCAAAATTTTCCGCAGCCTGCGTGTAATCCCCAAGCTTGAAGCGTGCCACGCCGCGCAGATTCCAGTATTCCTTCATCTCCGGGCAGGCGTTTACGGCCTTGTCCAACAGGGGCAGGGCTTCCTTCCATTCGCCGGCTGTGGTGTGCGTGTATGCCGCATAAAAGGCCGCCAGTCCATGCGCATCCGCATGCGGCTGCAGGGGCAGGGCGCGAAGAAAGCCCGTGCGCGCTTCTTGCAGCTTGCCCTGACGAAGTTCAACCATTGCTTGAAAGAAAGGAATGAAATGCGCCTGCGGATACAGGCTGTCCAGCACGGCCAGCCCGTGCGTTGCTTCTTGCGCTTCGCATTCTTCGGCCAGCCTGCGTCCGATGAAAAGGCCGAGGCTTTGGGCTGCGTCGCGCTCTCTGAAGGCGAAGCCGGGAACGATGGTGTAGTGCGTGGGAATGCCGAGCGCGGGATGTGTGGTTGCCAGGCTGTAGAGGTGAAAGTTTTTTTCTGCCAAACCGGCCGCCAGAGCGCGCAGTTCGTCGCGCATGTCCGGGGCTTCGACGGAAGGCAGGTTGCGCAGCGGATGCTCCGGGCCGGTTGCAAGCCAGGCAGCGTCTTCCAGGAGCGTGAATTTGGGCAGGCCGGAAGCTTCATAACATGCACCGGTGCAGAAATCTCCGGCAAGCTGGGCCACTTCCGTCACGGCGCGCACAGCCGCCTTGACGGGCGAAGAAGCCGTGCCGGCCGTGAAAACCAGCTCGGAAGCATGCGGAAAGGTGTTGGGATCCCAGGCCAGGGCCGCCACAGTGGGCACGGGCATGCCCAGGGAGAAATCCTTGAGGATGATGCGCACCCCTTCGCGGGCAAAGGCGTCGAGCAGGCCGCGCAGCACGGGATCAAGGCAGGAGGCGGGATTGATGGTCGGCAGGGTGGGACGATTTTTATCCACAAGGGCGCACACATGGCGTTCCACCAGTTCGCAGGCCCCCTGGAGCAGAGACTCTTCCTGCGTATTGCCGGCCGAGGAGCCGTTGAATTCCCCCAACAGTTTGAACCAGTCGAGCGGCAGCCTGCAGGGGCGGCCCGCGCTCAGGCAGGTAGCCGGGAAAAATTTCCAGCGCAGCAGATTCATGGCCTGCCGGGCTTTGTTCATAGGCAGAGGATCGTGCACGGAGAGCAAAATTTCTTCCAAAGGGATGAGCTCGGAACCGAAAAGCCGTTCCGCTTCGTCCCAATTCGCTTCCACCATGCCGGGTTTGGCTTCCCAGAAGGTGAAGAAGGAAAAGCGCTCGATCAGCTCCATAAGCGCGGAGGCTTCGGCCTGCTCCGCGCTTGCGCCTTTGCCCATTTGCTTGCGGGTGGGCATGCTGCGTCGCGCGTCCGCGCCGCAGACGCTCAAATACACGGGAATGTCCAGCCTGCCCGTGTCCACGCGCCGCGTTTCGGCCAGAATGTCCAGACCGGAAGCCTGGATGCGTTCCCGCGCGCGGGCCAGAGTCCGCGCGGGGGGGACGGCTTTGTCCTGGTCGCGGTCATAGCCCTTGGGGCAGGAATTGAGAACGATCATGCGCGCTCCAGTATGTGCAGAAGATACAGGCGGTGTTCTTCCTTTCCGTTTTCGTCGGTGGAGCGCACGCCCACTTTGTGCTCCCGCACGGAAAAATCGCGGGCAGCGGCCTTGAGAAAGTTTTTCTGCATGCGGGCGAAATCCGTGCACAGCACGGCCTTGCCGCCGAGGGCCAGCCGGCGGGAGAAAAATTTGAGCAGCGGACGGTGCAGTTCCCGCAGATAGAGAATTTCCGAGCCCAGGACGAGATCGAAACGCTCTTCGCCGGAAGGAGAGCAGATATCCAGACGCCGCACTTCAACGCGATCTTCCAGGCCGTTTTTCAACACATTGGCCTTGGCAAAGAGCAGGGCGTCCTCCTCCACGTCGCTGATCACAACACGCGCCGGGCTGGAGCAGGCCGCGATCAGGCCGCAGGCCCCGCAGCCCGCGCCTATTTCCAGCACGTTTTTGCCTTCCGGTTCCAAAGTGCGCACAAAGCGTCCCAATATCAGGGAGGCGGGCCAAACCTTGGCCCAGAGCGGCAGATCTTTCAGCGGATTCGCAATGGCGCGGCGGGCAATGAGCCCGTCGATGACGCGCCGCATGTCGGTGACGGAGAGCAGATGCAGCGTGCGGCCGTCCACGTTCAGTTCTTCAAATTCCAGGGCGAATCTGCGACCCAGAGCGGAGAGCAGCGCTTCCAGTTCGAAAGGGGGTTCAGAGGGGAGCGACATGCCCTCTCCCGTACAGAAAGTATGACGCGCGCGCAAGGAGAATTTCCGCATCGAAGGCCGGGCCTTCCGGGGAGGATCCGCTTTTCCTTTTGCCGACTTTTCTGCTAGAGGGTGTTTCTATATGAGATTTCGGAGGTTGCATGAAAAAATTCCATGCCGACGCCCCGGCCGCGCGCAAACGCCTGCTGCCCTCTCCCAGCCTGCAACCGGGTTCCGCGCCGGGCAGCCTTGCTCCGGTCACGGATTCGCAGGGTGCGCGCATTTCCCTGCTGCGTGTCGGGAACGAGCAGGTTACCATCTCGCAGCTTCCTCCCGGTGCGGAGCATCTGCCCGGCGCGGCGCCGGAACCCGCCTGCTGTGCCTGGTTGCGCGTATGCGGGCTGGGAGAGTTGGCCCCGTTGCGGATGTTAAGCGAAAAATACAAGCTTCCGCACCTTGCTCTGGAAGATGTGCTGAGTACCGGCTGGCGCACGAAATTTGAAGAGAGCGGCGACTATCTCTTTTTTCAGCTGCAATGTCCGGGCGCGTCCGTTTCCGGGCAGAAGGGCGGCCATATTTCCCTGTTCTGCCGGCCCGGGCTGGTCATCAGCTTCGAATCCTCGCCCACGGAGATTATTGACGCGCTCTGGGCGCGCCTGTCCGCGCCCGGCCTCAGAAAAAACCCGCGCAACATGTCGGCCTATCTGAGCTATGCGCTCATCGACTATATCGTGGATCGTTTTTTTCCCCTGCTGGAAAAAAAGGATGAAGAACTCGCCGCGCTGGAAGAAAAGCTGGACAGCCACTCCGTGCCGGAACGTTCGGAACTGGACGCCCTGCACCGCATACGGCGCAACATCCTTGCCCTGCGCCGCCTGCACTCCCCCTACAAGGAACTGGCGAACTGGCTGAAATGCCGCCGCACGGATACGGAATGGGAAGAATTGCGCCCCTATCTGAACGACCTTTCCGATCACGTGATCCAGGCCGGGGAATTGATCGACGCCTACCACGACATGGGCAACGCGCTGCACGATATATATCAATCCTCGATGGGCAACCGCATGAACGACGTCATGCGCACGCTGACCATCATTTCCACGGTTTTCATGCCGCTTTCCTTTCTGGCCGGAGTATACGGCATGAATTTCAACGTCGAGGCCTCCCCCTGGAATATGCCGGAACTGGCGAACCCTTATGGCTATCCGGTGGTGCTGGCGGTCATGGCAGGAATTTTTATCGCCATGATGCTGTTTTTTAAAAGGAAAAAATGGTTCTAGCTATCCCGGACACTTTCGCGAAAGAATATGGACAATGCCGGGATTTCATTGGTGTTTTTTTATAATTTCTTGGCTTGACAAGGACTTAGGCGCGCTGTTATAAGAACATCCATGCTGCCGAAGGAAACCGCCGGTTCCTGCGGCGCTCCGTTCCGTACCTTTACAGGGAGTATTCGATGCGCCGTATGATCTGCACCCTTATCTTGGCTTGCCTTTTTGTTGCCGCCATTCCCGCATACGCCTTTTCCTGATGAGCCGCCCGCACACGGCGGCTGACGTTTCCATGCTTGCCAGATGTGACATCCTTGCCGACGAGGATGCCGTTGATTTTGTTGCAGCCCTGCTGTCCGCCCGTGTTTCTTCCGGTTGGGAGGAGCAACATGTAGGAGCGGACAAAATTTGCTTTGTCCTCCATGCCCCCGGCGAGCCCGGCTTTTCTTTTCTTCAGCAACTTGCGGACGATTTGCGCGCCTTTGTCCCCTCGCTTGAGATCACGCTCAGCCGTGTGAAAGACGAGGACTGGCAACGCGTCTGGCGCGAATTTTTCATCCCCATTCCCTGCGGCGCGCGTTTTCTGGTGCTGCCTCCCTGGCTGGAAGCCGAGGCACGGGATTCCGCCCGCCTGCCCATCGTCATTGAGCCGCGGTCCGCTTTCGGCACCGGGCATCATGCCAGCACGGCGCTTTGCCTGACGGCTCTTTCCGAGCTTGCGGACGCGGGGCGTATCGTTCCCGGCATGCAGTTTTTGGATCTGGGCACGGGTTCCGGCATTTTGGGCATAGGCTGCTGCAGGCTGGGACTGGAAGGGGTGGGGCTGGATACCGATCCTCTGGCGATCGAAAACGCCCTGGAGAACAGGGAACGCAACCGTTGCCCCGCTTTCGAACTCCATGTCGGCAGCCTGGAACTGGCAGTCGACAGGCGTTTCAATCTGGTACTGGCCAACATTCTGGCCGAGCCGCTGAAAGAAATGGCGCCGGAGATCATCCGTCTTCTGAAGGAAAATGCCTGTCTTGTGCTTTCAGGTATTCTTGCGTCGCAGGACGATGCGGTGGAAGCCGCCTACATGTCCGCCGGCCTCGGCCCGGCGCGCCGGCTGTACGAAGACGAATGGGTCGCCCTGATCTGGGAAAATACACGCGCATGAGCGGAAACCGCCGCGCGATTGCCGCTCGTTATCGTTGCGTACAAAAAACGCCATGATCCCGTTTCGTTTTGCCTACAGAAACTGAAAGGTCAGCTTCAGGCCGGTCCAGCACTCCACAAAGACCAGACATACCAGCAGACTGTTGGAAACGCCGTGCGCAATGGGCAGCCATTTGCGCTTTTTCTTGCGCGTGTCCATGATGTAGCCCGAAACGAGGCCGAAAAGGGAAAGCGCGATGATCGGCCAGGCCAGGTAGGCGTGCAGACCCGTGATGTGCGCATAGCCGAAGACCACGTGCGTGGTGTAGAAGGCGAGCGCTCCGAGCGTCCACAGGCAGAGTGCCCAGGTCCCGAGCTTGACGTGCTGTTTCCACGGGAAGATGATTTTCGTGCCGAGCAGCATGCGCACGCGCTTGATGCCCTGCCACATGGCCCAAAAGCCGATGAGCGCCGCGCCCGCCTGCACCAAAGGATGGATCCACAATAAAAATGTGTTCATGCTGCCTGATGCCTTCCTGTAAAAGATTGCACATATACATTATTCTATTGACGTATGCTTGTCAAGCAACAGCCTGCAAATATGAGAAAATTTCATCCGGGCGACGGATCAGGATCCTTGCGCCGTGTTCGAGCAGTTCGCTTTCCGGCCGAAAGCCCCATGTTACGCCGAGGGAGATCATGCCCGCGTTCGCGGCGGTGTCCATGTCGGTGCGGGTGTCGCCCATGAACATGACACTGCACGGATCAATTCCCAAATCCCGCGCTATGCCGAGGGCCATTGCCGGGTCGGGTTTGGCCTTGCCGCCGGGCGGACTGCCAAGCACATGTGTGAAGGGCGTGCGCGGGAAAAAGTGCCGCACCGTCGCCGGCGTGTATTCATGCGGTTTGTTGGTCAGCACGGCCAGGGCGATCTTCCTGCGTTCCAGTTCCTCCAGCATTTCCACAATGCCGGGATAGGGCAGGGTTTTGCGCGCCCAGTTCCGCCGGTATGTTTCCCGCGCATGTTCGATAATGCCGCGATAGCTTTGTTCGTCGATATCCGGTGGAGTGGCCTGCCGGATCATGTTTTCAAAACCGTCGCCGACAAAATAGGTATAGGACGGCAACGGATGTTCCGACAGACCGAAGGCGCGCAGGCCGGCGTTGGCGGCGTCGGCGATGTCTTCCAGGCTGTCGATGAGGGTACCGTCCAGATCAAAAAAGACGGCGGCGCAGGGGTATTTCATGCATGGCCTTTATATGCGCTCAAGCAGTTTGTCCTGATACAGGGAATCCAGAATGGGGGGCAGATCCGCGTCCAGGCCCTGCGCGCGGCGTATCCGGCGCAGCAGCACATCCAGTTTCATCAGACGGCCGCGTGCCGCGTTTTCTTCAGAATGGGGGGCCAAGGCTTCTTTCGGCAAAGCGGCCTGTTGCGGTGTTTCAATAAAGCCGCTGTTCTTCAAAATGGTGTACGCCATACGCATTTCAGGCGGAAGGTGGGAAAGATTTTCCAATTCCAGCGGCCTGCCCGCGCCGGGAAGCTTGTCGAACGCGCCTTCGCGCAGGGCAGTTTGAATTTTCTGTTCTGCCACGAGGGCGACGGCATCGTAGGAAAGCATAGCGTATTTCGTCCGTAAGAGTGCGGCTCAAACTCTATCTCATATGCCGCGGGCAGACAAGCGGACCGTCTGCAAACTCTACAGGAATTTCAGCAGCCGCACGACAAAAGGCGCGGACAGGGCCGTGAATATACCCGCCAGGATCATGGCCAGTCCGGCCATGGCGCCTTGTCGGGGGCCCTCCATGAGGGCCATTGCCGTGCCCTGGGCGTGGCACATGGTGCCCAGTGCCAGTCCTCTGGCCACAGGCTCGGCGATGCCCGCGCGCGCCAACAGCCAGGGGCCGATAAAGGAGCCCAGCGTGCCCGTGGCAACCACAAAGGCCGAACTCAAGGCGGGAATGCCGTCATAGAACCGGGCGACCTCCACCGCAAAGGGGATGGAAACGCCCTTGGGCATAACGGAGATGACCACATCCCAGGGCAGGCCGCCGAGTTTGGCGATGCCGCCGGCAACGAGCATGGAGATCAGCGACCCCACGGTCACGCCGCCGACAATGGCACCGGCGTATTCACGCAGCAGCAGGCGATAGCGGTACAGCGGCACGCCCAGGGCCACAGTGGCGGGTCCGAGGGGAAAGGTCATGATGTCTTTTGCCGCGCTGTAATCCGCGAAATTTTTGCCGCGGGCGACGAGCAGGGCGATAATCAGCCCGGCGCAGATAACCACGATGTTGACCAGGGGGTGACCGTTGCTGCGCAGATAGAGCCTGCGCACAAACACGTAGGATATGAGGGTGACGGCGATCAGCCCGGCGGTTTCAAGGTGCTGCATGTTCATACAAGCCGCAATCAATCGGTATCATTCCCTGTGGAGGCGGAGGGCCAGAAAGCCGGAGGCCAGCAGCGGCAGCACGGAGCTTACGACCACGGCCGCCAGCAGGATGAGGCCGTAGTCATGAAACACGCCGCCCCAGTCCATGAGCCCGACCGAAATGGGAATGAAAAAGAACATGAGGTGTCGGAGCAAAAAATCCGCCATGTCCTCCACCCAGGCGCTTTTTACCACACCCAGGAAAAGCAGGGCGAAGAGCAGCACCACGCCGACCACGGCGGGAGGCACGGGCAGTGCCGTTAGTTCGACAAAAAAATTGCCGGTCTGGTAAATGCTCCACAACAGTGCGAATTGTCCCAGATATTTTAGGGTCAGCATGCGGATTCCTCATTTTTTCCACCACCAGGCGGCTTTTTCCCGCAGGACGGAGAGATCTCCGCCCGCCGCCAGATTGAGAAAGGAACGAAAACGGCGCACGGCGTCCTGCCCGGCGGGGTTGGCCTCGAACAAGGCCTCGAAAAGCGGGCCGTCGTCGGTAAGCATAGTGCGCGCCGCTTCCTTGCGACGTTCGAACGAGGGCGTGAGAAAAGGCAGAAATTCCGGCCGCTCGGCCAGGGCCGCAAAATAGGCGGCGCTGGTGACGAAGTTGAGTCCCTGGATATGGGCGGCCGCCTCGTCATGCTCCTCGGCCGTGCAGCGAAAGGGCGCGCAACCTATGCGTTCGAACAGGGTTTCCACAAACATGATGTCTTCTTCCCGCGCGCTCTTGCCGGGGCAAAGGGCCACACGCCCCCCCTCGGGCATTTCCGGACCGAAGAGCGGATGCGTGCCCACCACCGGGCCGGCGTAGGCGGCCTGCATTTGCCTCAACGGCTGCATCTTGACGGAAGCGATGTCGGCCAGAATCTGCCTGCCGTCCAACTTCGGCCGGATATGCGCAGCCACTTCCGGCAGCACGGCAATGGGCACGCAGAGCAGCACCAGATCGCCTTGCGCGCAGAGGGCGGCCTTTTCGGGCGTCAGAGGGGTGTCCGCGCCGTAAACCGGCAATCCGGCCCGTTCCATGCGGGCGCGCAGCATGCGGCCCATACGGCCCTGATCGCCTATCAACGCAATGTTCATGCGGGCCTCAGGATGTGTTCCCACAACGTCCAGAACTGCGGGAAGGATTTGGCGACAACCTTGGGATCGTCCAGCGTGACCGGGCCGTGCCGTATGCCCAGCAGGGCGGCGGACATGGCGATGCGGTGATCCCCGAAGGAGCGGTAGAGCGGGGCGGGAGCGGGCTCGCCGCCTTCGATAACCAGCCCGTCTTCCCGCTCCTCGACCGTGATTCCTGACGCGCGCAGGTTGTGGGCCGGGGCCGCGATGCGGTCGCTTTCCTTGATGCGCAGGTGCGCGCAGCGGCTGATGACGGTGCGCCCCTGCGCAAAGGCGGCCAGGGCGGCCACGGTGGGCACGAGATCCGGGCAGTCACCCATATCGATTTCTATGCCGCGCAGGCTTGATGGATGCACGGCGATGCCTTCCGCGTGCTCTTCCATGCGCGCGCCCATGCGGCGCAGGATGTCGAGCAAAGCGCGGTCGCCCTGAAGGGAGTCCACCTTGAGTCCGGCCACGCGCAACGGCTTTGCGCCCACGGCTCCTGCCGCCAGCAGATAGGAAGCGCCCGACCAGTCGCCCTCCACCCGGAATTCCCCGGCTCTGTAAACACCGGCGGGGATGAAAAAGCACAATCCTTCAGCTTGTATGCGCAGTCGGGCGCGCCAATCCGGGATCTCGTTCTTTTCTTCATCTTTTACTTGAAAGATGATGCCGAAATCTTCCAGCGTTTGCAGGGTCAGGCCAATATAGGGCCGGGAAACGGCCCTGTCGATGCGCAGTCCCAGACCCTTGCGGCACAACGGGGCCGCGAGCAGCAGGCCGGAAAGGTATTGGCTGGATTCCCCGGCGTCCACGCCCAGATTCATACCGCCTTCCAGACCGCGCGCGGTGATGGTGAGCGGCGGCCGGCCCGGCCGGCCTTCCCAGCGCAGATCCGCGCCCAGGTTTTCCAAGGCCGCGGCCAGCCCGCCCAGAGGGCGTTCGTGCATGCGCGGCGCGCCGTGGATGCGGAAAAGGCCCTGTCCGGCGGCCAGCACGGCACAGAGCAGGCGGCAGCTGGTGCCGGATTCGCGCACATCGCAGGAAAGGGGCGCTTCGTTGTACGCCGCGCCCTGCAATTTGCCGTTTGTCCCCCGCACTTCAAGTGCGCCGTCCGGCCGTTCCGTGATCGTTGCGCCGGCCGCGCCGAGGATGTGCCGGGTGCGCGTGATGTCTTCGCTGTCCAGCACGCCGCGCAGCAGGGAAACACCGTCGGCCAGAGCCGCGCCGATCAGCATGCGGTGAGAAAGCGATTTGGAGGAAGGCGCCGTGAGGGTCAGCATGTTTCATCCCCGTTGCGGCCGAGACGCGGGCCCGCCGGGTAGACGCCCAGAATGCGGAACAGCAGACAGCTTTCCTTGAGCCGTTGCGCCGTGACGGCATAGGCGGGATCTTTGAGATCGCATTCCACGTCCGTAAAGAAGACGTACTTCCAGCTTTCCCCGCGCAGGGGGCGCGATTCAAGCTTGCGCAGGTTCAGTCCGGCTCCGGCCAGGGTGTTGAGCACGGCGGCCAGGGCACCGGGCTTGTCGGGCAGGGTGAAAAGCAGGGAACTGATCTTTTGGCCCGAAGCGTCCGCTTCGGAGCGGCCGGCGGGCAGGGGCGCGTCGCGCCCTATCACGGCAAAGCGCGTCCAGTTGTTGGGCGTGTCCTGAATGCGGGAGGACAACAGGCGCAAATGCAGCGGATCCGCAAGCGCCCGGTGGCCGATGGCGGCCGAGCTCGGTTCCTGCGCGGCGCGGCGGGCCGCAGCGGTGGTGGATTCCATGGGCACGAGGCGCGCGTCGGGCAGATTGGCCCGCAGCCAGGCTCCGCACTGGGCCAGCGCCTGGGAATGGGAATAGACCGTATGCACGGCGGCCGGCGAATCTTCCCGGCTGAGCAGGCAATGGCTGATGCGGTAAAAAAGCTCGGCCTGGATGTCCAGTTCGAACTCCAGAAAAAGATCGAGCACCTGCCCCACGGAGCCCTGAAGCGAGTTTTCCAGAGGCACCACGCCCAGATCGCAGGCGCATTCCTGCACGGCGCGGAATACGGCCGGCAGGTCGTAGGCGGGGATGAATTCCGGGGCCGCGCCCAAAAATTCCAGGGCCGCGTGGTGCGAAAAAGTGCCTTCCGGTCCCAGATAGGCCACGCGCAGCGGCCGCTGCAAGGCGCGGGAGGCGGAAAATATTTCGCGCCATATATGCTCCACATGCCCGGTGGGCAAAGGGCCGCCGTTCCATTCGGCCAGGTTGTCCAGCACCCGGCGTTCACGCTGCGGGTCAAATATCTTTTCCGGCCTGCCGCTCGCGGACATGCCGGCTTTCACCTGCCCCACGTCCAGGCTCAAGCGCGCGCGCCTGTTCAACAGACGCAGGAGTTCCGCGTCAACCGTGTCTATTTCGCCGCGCAGGGCCGTGAGGCGCCCGTGCGGCCCGTTATTGTCGGCAGTCATGGCAAAATCCGTTTCCGCGTGCGCGGCTATATTTCCGTAATGTCTTCGCTGATACGCATGCCGAAGTGCCGTCCGGCGCTGTCCGCGCGGCAGAGCACCGCGTCGCCTTCCTTCAGATCCACCACGCTGACGGGCACGCCCTCGGGCGTGACCAGGCGTATGGTTTCCGCATTCTGGAGAAAGATGCCGCCGCTCAATTCCCCGGCCCCGGCCTCGATATAGAGCATGGGCCGCGCTTCGACCTTTACCCGGCCCACGCCGGCAAGCCGGCTTTTGCCTTCGGCGTCCACCACAAAGACCGTATCCCCGGCGCGCAGTTCTTCCAGATATTTGGTGCGGTCCTCCGGCATCAGCACATAGGCGTGCACCGCCCCGGCGTTGATGCGGAAGGGGCGGGCCGCCACGTATTCGTTGCGTTCGGTTTCGGCATGCACAAGAAAGGTGAAAGCGGAAGAATTGCCGACCAACAAGCCCTCGCCCCGACGCAGTATGGAAAGCGTATCCACGCAGACGCGGTGCCCCATGCCCACGCGGCGTATGCGCTGAATCACGGCCGGAAAGAGCTTTTGCGCCGGGCCGGAATATTTCAGAGCGGCCACGATTTCCTTCAATTGCGGCAGAGCGGAGGGCAGCAGCACCACCGCGCTCACGCCGCGTTCCAGAATGCCGGCCGCCAAACGCGCTTCGTCCATGTCCGCCGCTTCAACGGCCAGGTTTTCGCTTTGGGCGAGCAGGTTTTCCACGGGAATGACCTCCCAGCCCCGGCGTAAGATCACGTCCTTTCCGGCCCGCAGGTGTTCGAGCGCGCTGTGTTCGTCTTCCTTGGAGTTCAGGGTCAGGGTGATCATGTCCTCATCCGCCGCCGTGCGGCAGGAGGCCAGGCGTTCGGCCCGCGCCAGATGTTCGCGCGGCACGATCAAACCGTCCACGCCGGATTCCAGGGCCAGGGTCACATCCTCCTTCACGAAGGGAACGCTTTTATAGAGCAGGGTGGGCACGTTATTCCCCCAACATGGCAAGGGCCTGTTCCAGGCCGCAATTGTCGTGCACCAGGGCGCGCACGGCCCTGACCAGATCGACGCGGCGCGGGTGCTGGAATATGTTGCGGCCTACCGAAAGTCCGGCGCCTCCGGCGGCCAGGGAATCATGCACCATCTGCAGAAACTCGGCGCTGGAATCCATGCGTTCCCCACCGGCGATAACCACGGGTACGCAGCAGGCGGCCGTAACATCCGCGAAGGAATCCGGGTCGCCGGTATAGGGCACCTTGACGATATCCGCGCCCAGTTCCACGCCCACGCGCGCGCAATGCGCCACCACCCCGGGATCGTAACCGTTTGTGATTCTGGGACCGCGCGCGTACACCATGGCCAGCAGGGGCATGCCCCACTGTGCGCAGGCGGTGGCCGTGCGGCCGAAATCCGCGAGCATGTCGCGTTCGTTTTCGTCGCCGAGGTTGATGTGCACGGAAACCGCGTCCGCGCCCAGACAGATGGCTTCTTCCACCGTGCCCACGAGCGTTTTGCTGTTGGATGTGGGAGAAAGCGTGGTGGAGGCGGAAAGATGGACAATAAGCCCCATATCCTTACCGCGTTTGCGGTGGCCGCAACGCACCAGGCCTTTGTGCATGAGCACGGCGTCGGCCCCGCCTTCAGCCATGTCGTTGACGGCTTCGGGCATGTCGATCAGGCCCTCGATGGCGCCCACGGTCAGGCCGTGATCCATGGGAATGATGATGGTGCGTCTGGTTTCACGGTTGATGATGCGCTCAAGGCGCACAAGTTTGCCGAGATGCATGGCGTTTCTCTCTTTGTTTACAAGTTCCTGCCGTGCTCTCCGGGTCGGGCTCCGGCGGATCTTTCGAAACAAAAGGGCCGCCGGCGTGTGCCTGCGGCCCTGGAGCTTGCCCTGGTCATGTCATGTACTATCAGGCGCGCACCCGTCCGCAGGCTTCGATAAAAGCAAAAAAGTAATAAAAGCGGCTTTCGGCGAAGAGAGCGGAAGGGGACTGCATAATATTGTACAACTCCTGATATGCGAACAATGCTGAAAATAGAAAGTCCGGCCGCGCTTGTCAAATATTTTTTGACCAGGCGCTGAATCCCAGACGTTTATAGACAAAATATTGAATATTTTCCGTGGCCTGCTCTGTCGAAAATTCCGCCCGCGCCATCGTGCGGTGGCCGCCCGCCGAACCGAGAGATTGAAAGCGTTCGGAAGCCATGGCGCCTATGTCCCGGCTTCCGTCGCCCCGGAAGATGACGACCACGGTCTGTTCATACACCCCGCATACGGCCACCCATCTCAAGCCGTGGATGCGCGTGAAAAAGTCGGCGATGCCCACCAGGATATCGGGATTGGAGACCGTGTGCACATACGCGTAATAGCCCGTGCCGCAGGTGCTTAAAGAGGAAAAGGCGCGGCTGAAGAGCGGCAGCCATTCGATGAGGTATTCGCTGCGCAGTACGCGGCGCAGCAGATTGGGGTCGGAATATTTGCGCAGATACTGGAAGGCGTTGAGATCGGCCTCCGCCCCGGAGCGTTCGAAGGCCGCCGTATCTGTGCGTATGCCGTACTGGAGGGCGGTGGCGAGGTGTTTGTTGGGGCGCACCCCGGCGGTGTGCAGGTAGCGGGTGAGCATGGTGGAAGTTGCGCCGAAGGCGGGGCGAATGTCCATATGCGCTGCCTGCACCGGGTGCTCGGAGTCGAGAGGGTGATGGTCGATGACTACCGAAAAGTTTACCTCGCTGAAGACAGGGTTGTGGTGGGGCTGCCCGTCCACCAGAATGAACTTGTGAAAGGCCGGAAGCATCTCTTCCTTCCAGCTCACCACGGGAATGCGGCAATAGCGGATCATGGCGAGATTGTCCGGCCGGGTGATCTCGTTGACGGCGGCGATGGTCACCCCGGCGGTGCGGCGGCTGATCAGGCGTTTGACGGCCAGGGCCGAGGCCATGGCGTCCGGATCGGCGTAAATCAGCACGCAGCAGAAATCATCCTTGGAGAAGACGGAGTAAAAATGCTCAAGAAGTTGAGGATTTCTGGGAACTGAAGACATGAAGCGGCCTTCACCGCAACGCGGCGTTTTTTTCCGGACGGCGCGGCGCCGGCGGATTTTGTTGCGCAGTTGGAGTCCGATGCCTCATGGGCGCCTGTAAAACCGTTCAGGATGCGCCTTCAGAAGTAATAAGTCCCGGCAGAACCGTCAAGGATTCTTCCACGCCGGCCCAGTTGAAGACTTCAATAAGATGGGTGACGCCGGCGGGCAGGCGCGCCGCCGTGGCGCGCATCATGCGGCGTTCGGCTTCCGTAAGCCGCGTAAGAGCCTGGTGGCGGTCGGCGCCCGCGGGTGCGCTCCAATGCACAAGGCGCACGCGGGCGAGCAGGTCGGCATGCTCCATAAGCTCCGTCTGGCCGTAGGCCGCCATATGGGCCATATCGAGGCAGACGCCGAATTCCGCGTCCGCGATCAGATTCGCCAAGGCAACCAGTGAACTCACATTCGTGTTTTCCAGCAGCAGCGGAACAGCGCAACGTTCGTGCCAGAGCGCGGCAAAAGCCATGAGCCGTCCGGCCGCGTCGGGCCCCTCCGGCACATGCAGAACAGCCGCGCGGGGGTACATGGTTTCAATTTTGCGCATCAGGCGCAGGCAGCAGTTGGCCGCTCCTTCCGGGCCGATGTGCCAGGGCAGATCGGCCGGCAGATGCACGTGGAAGCGGAAAGGATTCGGAGCCGCCGGCAGATCGTTTTCCGTATAGGCGAGGCAGCCCTGCGTTTCAAAAAAACAGAGGGCGACCTCCTGAACGCGATCGAGCGCTTCGGCGGCCAGAAAACGGACGTTTTCCGCAGCCGTGCCGGGAATGAGGCAGGAAGGCACGGCAATCACCGGTCCTCGAAGCGCCGCCTCTTTTTCCGGAGACGGCGCGCAACTCGTCCGCTTCATAAGACTATTCCACGGTCACGCTTTTTGCCAGATTGCGGGGTTGATCCACGTCCTTGCCCAGATAGTCGGCGCTTTCGTAGCTGAAAAGCTGGAGCGCCGGCAGGGCGAAAAAGGCGCCCAACGGGCCGGGAGCGGCCGGTATTACCCAGCGATGATTCACATCCGGCTCAAGGCCGGGGTTGGTCAGCGCTATCACGTGGCCGCGCCGGGCCTGCACTTCCGTGATGTTGGACTTGACCTTGGGGAAGAGTTCGTCATCCAGCGCCAGGGCAAAGGTGGGAAATTCCGGATCGATGAGGGCGATGGGGCCGTGCTTCATTTCACCGGCGGCATAGCCCTCGGCGTGGATGTAGGAGAGTTCCTTGAGCTTGAGCGCGCCTTCCATGGCCAGAGCGCAGCAGTGCCCCCGTCCCAGAAAGAAGAAGCTGCGCGCCTTGGCGTACATGCGGGACAGACAGCGGGCTTCCTCGTGCATGGCGGGCAGGGCGACTTCCAACTGGCCCGGCAGAAGGCGCAGGGCGTGCAGGACCTTGCGGCGGGAGTCGAGTTCCATTGAATCTTTGCGTTGCGCCCAGGAAAGCGCTGTGAGCGCAAGCACGGCCATCTGGCTGCTCATGGCCTTGGTGGAGGCCACGCTGATTTCCGGCCCGGCCTGGGTGTAGACGACCGTATCCGCCTCGCGCGCGATGGACGAGCCCACGACGTTGCACAAACCCATGACCGGCGCGTTCAGGCTTTTTGCCAGGCGCAGAGCGGCCAGAGTATCCGCCGTCTCCCCGCTCTGGCTGATCACCAGCACCATGTCGCCGGGTTCGAGCAAAATATCCCGGTAGCGGAATTCCGAGGCAATTTCCACCACGGTGGGGATTTTGGCCCAGCTTTCCATCAGGTGCCTGCTCCAAAGCCCGGCGTGGTAGGAGGTGCCGCAGGCCACGATGTGCAGGCGTTGCGGCACGGGCAGGACTTCAAGTTCCGGCAGAACGACCGTGCTGCCCGCTTCGTCCGTCCTGCCGGTCAGGCAGTCGGTGATGACGCGGGGCTGCTCGAAAATCTCCTTGAGCATAAAGTGCTTGTACCCGCTCTTCTGCGCGGCCTGCATGTCCCACTGGATATGCTGCGCCGTTTTTTTCGCGGGTTTCAGATCTTCAAGCGCCAGCACTTCCCAGGTAAGGGGCGTGATGCGCACCACTTCGCCGTCGTTGAGGAAGATCACGTCGCGGGTATAGGGCAGAAAGGCGGGGATGTCCGAAGCGACAAACTGCTCGCCGACACCCAGACCCAGAATGAGGGGCGCGGAAAGGCGGGCCGCATACAGCGTATCCGGCTCCTCCACGCTGAGCAGGCAGACCGCATACGCGCCGTGCGCCTTGCGCAAAGCCCAGGCAAAGCCTTCCAGCAGGCTGCCGCTGCATTTGCGCCCTTCGGCGATGAGATTGACGAGCACTTCGGTGTCGGTTTCCGAATGGAACACATAGCCCTTGGCGATCAGCCCGGCCTTGAGTTCCTGAAAATTCTCGATGATGCCGTTGTGCACCAGGGTCAGCGTGTTGTCGGTGGAGGCGTGGGGATGGGCGTTACGCTCGGCCGGCACGCCGTGCGTGGCCCAGCGGGTGTGCCCCAGACCGCAGGTGGCCAGGGAGATGTTGGGGGCGCAGGCCAGCTTTTCCTCCAGGGCGGAAAGCTTGCCTTCGGCGCGTATGCGCTGGGTTTCGCCGCTCTGGATAAAGGCCACGCCGGCCGAGTCATATCCCCTGTATTCAAGCCTGCGCAGGCCTTCCACGATCAGGGGAACAGCCGGACGGTGCCCGGCATAGCCGATGATTCCGCACATACAGTTTGGACTCCTGTGGAGTTGAAAGCCGGAAGAGAAAGCGCGCCGGCCGTCGGATACGTATCAGAAAAGTTTTTGAGAATCCCAGGGAAAGAGCAGCCAGGAATCCTGCGGCACTTCCGCGACATAGGAATGAACCTGAGGCATGCCCTGCGCCTTGGCGTACAAAACGGCGATATGCGCTTTGGGCAGCATGGTGCGCAAAAGAGCGGCGGTGCGGCCTGTGGCGGTCATATCGTCCACCACCAGCCAATCTTTGCCCTCATCCCTGCTGAAAGCCTTGATCACCCTGGCTTCCGGCGCGTGGACGCGTTCATCGCAACTGCCTATGCAGGCGGTTTCCACGAGGCGTATGTTGCATTCTTTGGCCAGTATGCCCGCCGGCACCAGACCGCCGCGCGCCACGGCCACTATGCCTTTGAAATTGTACGGCGCAAGCAGAGTCGCGAGCTTGCGCACGTCCTGATGCAGAATCTGCCAGGTAACGGTGAGCACGCTTCGGCTGCGGTCGGCTGTACCCATAACGTTCTCCGTACATCAGAGAAACGGAAACTGCTCCCGTTCCCCCAAAGGTCAGAAGGCGGCGTTCAGATCGATTTTCTTGCGTTCTATTCTGGCTTTTTCCGCCAGCAGATTCACAAAGCTCTGAAAGCTCTGCTCCCTGCGGTTTTGGGCCAGAGAGGCCATAAAAGGTTCGGAAACGGCTCTCCAGCTTTCGTCCCTCGGGGGCATGCATTTGTCGAGATGCAGCAGCACCGCGCCCTTGTCCACGGAAAACGCGCCTTCCAGCCAGGTTCCGCCGGCTGCGCCGAACACGGCCCGTTCCATATCGGCATTCGGCCCTAAATCCGCCACAGGCTCCATGCGGCCCACAGGAGCGGCCTGTACAACCCGGCCGCGTTCGGCGGCGGGAAGCTGCCCATCCACGATTTCCCTGCGCACCTTCTCCGCGTCGGCCAGGGCCAGAGCTGCTGCGTGCTTACGCGTGAGGCCGGCAACGATTTCGTCCTTCACTTCCGCAAAGTCGCGCAGTTTTTCCGGTGTGGCGGCCCGGATGCGGGCCACGATGAAGCCGGAACCGTCCGGACGCGTAACTTCCAGGGGGCTGTCCAGTCCCGTGCCGGCCGGCGCCGCGAGCAGGGCGGCCGCGCCCTTGGCGTCCACGCCGAGTGTGGTTTGCAGCGCAGCGGCGTCGGAAGGGCCGGTGTTGCGCACTTCAAGCCCCTGGGCTTTGGCGGCCTGATCAAGAGGAGTACCGATGATATTGGCTTCAACCAGATGATCGAGCACGTCGCGCAGAAGTTCCGAGGCTGTCCGGCGGGCAAGCAGGGCACGGATTTCCGGGCGCATTTCGTCCAGGCTGCGGGTGCGTTCCGTTTCTCGGCCCTCCAGTTTGATGAGGTGCAGGCCGAATTCGGTGCGCACCGGTTCGGAAAGCTGACCGGGCTTCAGGGCGCCGGCCGCCTTTTCAAATTCCGGCACGGTGTCGCCGTGCTGAACCCAGCCCAGATCGCCGCCCTTGGATGCTGTGCCTGGATCCTGGGAATATCGTTTTGCCAGGGCCTCAAAATTTTCGCCCTTTTTGATTTTCGTCGCGATATCCGTCAATTCTTTTTGCGCTTTTTGTGTTTCGCTTTCCGGGGCATCCGGCGCAAGGCGCAGAAGAATGTGACGCAGGTGCAGGCGTTCGGGCTGAAGAGCGGCGGAAGTGTTTTTCTCGTACCATGCCTTGATCTCTTCTTCCTTCACGGCGTCGGGCTTGGCAAGGCTTTCCGGGCTGAGCAGCACATAGTCCACGTCGCAGGTGGCCGGCACGGTAAAGGAGGCGCGGCCGCTTTCATAGGCGGCGCGTATTTCGTCCTCGCCCACGGTCACTTTTTTCAGATAGGTGTCCAGAGGGAAAAGCAGATATGAGATCTGCCGCTTTTCCTGGGCAAAGTCGAACAGCGCGCGCGCTTCAATTTCGGTGATTTCCGAAGCGGCGGTGACGGCGTCATAGAATTTCTGCTGCAGCAGGGTGCGGCGCAAATTGCTTTCATACTGTCCGGGCGGGATGCGCTGCAGATCCAGCACCCGCAGATAGGCGGCGGAGTCGAACTCTCCCTTTTCATTCTGGAAGGCGGGATTTTTTTCAATAACCCGTCGCAGATCCAGCGGCGTGACGACAAAACCCGTGCGTTTGGCTTCCTGGCGCAGGAGCGTGGAAACAATCAGCGATTGCTCGGCCTGCCCCTGAAGGTTCAGAGAGCGTATCTGCTCGGAAGTGACATTGGGGTAGCTCGCGCGGATGTTTTCTTCCATGCGCTGCATTTCCCTGTACAGATCCTGGGCGAGGATGCCTTCCCCATTGACCGTGGCTACCACTGTGGCGCGGCTGTCCTGCATTCTGCCGACGCCCCAGAAGACAAAGACCAGAATGATGATCCCGAAGGCAATCTTCACTCCCCAGGACTGCGCGTTGCCGCGTATGTAATCCAGCATCATAAAAGTTTCCCTGCCTGTTTCAGCGCGGCCGCGCGGTATTGAGCAGACCGCCCGCACGGACGATTTCAAGTTCTTTTGCCGTCAGATCGTTGCGCACCGCAACGCTTTCCCTGCCTTCGAGCGCGAGCCCGCATTCTCCGCCCGGCATGATGGACGCTGTTTCCAAGCTTAAACGCATGCCGGGTTGCAGGCGGTCATAGTCTTTTGCCCGCGCGAAGGTCAGGGGCAGAATGCCGAAGTTGATGAGATTGGCCCGGTGAATACGCGCCAAAGAACGGGCCAGCACAATGCGCACACCGAGATGGCGCGGAGCGAGCGCCGCGTGTTCGCGGCTCGAACCCTGGCCGTAGTTGTTCCCGGCCACGATAACGCCGTTGCCGGCGGCCCTGGCCCGCGCGATAAAGTCCGCGTCCACCCGCTCGAACACATGTTCGGAAATGGCGGGCAGGTTGGAGCGCAGGGCCGTGATTTCCGTCCCGGCGGGCATGATGTGATCCGTGGTGATGTCGTCCCCCAGGCGGATCAGCACGCTTGCTTCCAGGCGGCTTTCCAGAGGGGGGAAGCTTTTGAGAGCCACAATGTTCGGGCCGCGCAGCACTTCCACGTCCCTGCCGTCAGCCGGCGGGAAGATGAAGCCGTCTTCTCCGGAAGGCGGCGTGGGCGAGGGCAGCGCTTCGGGAGCGTTCCCCCATTCCGCAGGGTCGCTGAATGCGCCGCGCAGGGCGCAGAAGGCGGCCGTTGCCGGTCCGGCCAGATAGACCTGCGCGTCTCTGGTGCCGCTGCGTCCTTCAAAGTTGCGGTTGAAGGTGCGCACACTCACGCCGGCCGAAACCGGCGAACCGCCCATGCCGATACAGGGACCGCAGGCGCATTCAAGCAGGCGCGCGCCGGCAGTCAGCAGATCGTCGAGCAGGCCTTGGGAGGACAAAAGGCGCAATACCTGCCTGGAGCCGGGCGCAATGAGAAAATCAACATGCGGAGCGATGTGTTTGCCCTTGAGGATGTGCGCGGCCAGCGCCAGATCCCGGAAGGAGGAGTTGGTGCAGGAGCCTATGGCCACCTGATCGACCTTCAGGCCCGCGAAGGAGGCGACAGTCGCCACGCGGTCGGGCATGTGCGGCGCGGCGGTCAGGGGAACAAGGGAGGAGAGATTGATGCGGATTTCTTCGTCGTATTCGGCGTTCGCGTCGGCTTTGCATTCCTTCCAGTCCGCCCCGCGGCCCTGCGAGACGAGAAAGGCGCGCGTTTGTTCGTCGGAAGGAAAGAGCGAGCCGGTGGCTCCCAGTTCGGCACCCATGTTGGCGATGGTGGCGCGTTCCGGCACCGTGAGCGCGGCGACGCCCGGTCCGCAGTACTCAAACACCTTGCCCACGCCGCCCTTGACCGTGAGCAGCTTGAGCAGGTGGAGGATGACGTCCTTGGCCGAAGCCCAGCCGGTGAGCCGGCCTTCCAGCCACACTTTCACCACCTTGGGCATGGTAAGGGCATAGGGTTTGCCGGCCATGGCCAGGGCCACGGAGAGCCCGCCCGCGCCGATGGCGAGCATGCCCATGCCGCCCGCGTTGGGGGTGTGGCTGTCCGCGCCGAGCAGGGTTCCGCCGGGTTTGGCGAAATTTTCCAGGTGAAGCTGGTGACAGATGCCCGTGCCGGGAGGGGAAAAGACCATGCCGTAACGGGTTGCAATGCTGCGCAAAAAACGATGATCGTCCGCATTGCGGAAGCCGTTTTGCAGGGTGTTGTGATCGACGTAGCTCACGGAAAGATCCGTGCGCACGCGATCCACGCCCATGGCCTCGAACTGGAGGCAGGCCATGGTGCCGGTGGCGTCCTGGGTCAGGGTCTGGTCGATGCGGATTTCTATTTCCGACCCGGCCTTCATGGCGCCCGAAACAAGATGCTGTTCGATAACGGTGTGGGTAAGGTTCATGATGTGTGGGTAAGTGTGGATGAGGTGGAAGCGGGTCTATTCGATGGCCATGCCCATTTCTCTGTATTCGTTCAGTTTGTTCCGCAGGGTGCGCACGGAGATGCCCAGCAGTTCCGCCGCCTGAGTGCGGTTGCCTGCCGTGGCCTGCAGACCCTTCATAATCATGATGCGTTCCATTTCGTGCAGGGGAATGACAGGCCCGGCCGCAACGGCCTGGGCATCAACCGCCTCGTCCTGGGGAACCGTATCCGACTGCGGCGCGGGATCGTCGTCTTCAAACAGCGGCCATTCGTCCGAATCCATGAGGAAATGCCGGGGAGTGACGGCTCGGCCGTTGGCAAGCAATACAGCGCGTTCCATAAGATTTTGCAGTTCGCGCACATTGCCGGGCCAGGAATGCTTGCGTATCCAGTCCAGGGCTTCCTCGGACAGAGCCGTGGGAGCAAGTTTGTATTCCCTGACGTAGAGATCGACGAAAAAGCGGGTCAGTTCCAGCACGTCTTCGCCGCGTTCGCGCAAGGGAGGCAAACGCAGAGGAATGACGTTGAGGCGGAAAAACAGATCCTGGCGAAACTTGCCCTCCTTGACCCATTCTTCCAGGTCGCGGTTGGTGGTGGCAAGGATGCGCACGTCCACGCGCACGGTTTCCGTGCCGCCCACCCTGTCGATTTCGCTTTCCTGAAGCACGCGCAGCAATTTTGCCTGGAGGGCCAAATCCATTTCCGAAATTTCGTCCAGCAGGATCGTGCCGCCGTTTGCCAGTTCGAACTTTCCCATCTTGCGGGCTATGGCGCCGGTGAACGCGCCTTTTTCATGGCCGAAAAGTTCGCTTTCCAGCAGATGTTCGGGCAGGGCGGCGCAGTTGACGGCGACAAAGGGCCCGCTCGCCCGGTCGCTCCAGGCGTGCAGGCAGCGGGCGAACATTTCCTTACCCGTGCCGGATTCGCCGGAAACAAGCACCGTGGCCTTGGACTTCGCCACCTGACGGGCCAGAGCCAGCACCCGCTGCATGGCGGGGTGCCTGCCCACGATCTGCGGGCCGCCCGTGGGCCACTGGGCCTTGCGCCCGCCGAGGGTGGAGTGGGGCGGCGCGGGCATGGAGCTTTGCGGGCCTTTGGCCAGGACGGCGATCTTCTCAAAGGACAGGGGTTCCAGCCAATAGTCGTGCGCGCCCATGGTAAGGTAGCGTGAGGCGTCTTCCGGCCCGCCTTTTTCGGCGATCACGACCACAGGCGGAAAGTTCGGGTCATCCGCGCCTACGGCAAGCAGATCCTCCACTCGGTAACCGGGCAGGCTGGGCCGCGAAAACACGATGCCCGGCCCGGACTGCCGCACGAAGACTGAAGCGCCTTTGAGGTTCTCGGCAATGCCCACTTCATAGCCGGCGTCCCGCAACTGCGGATAGATGCCGGTAACGGCCTGGGCCGGGGCGAGAAAGAGGATGCGCCGTGTTGACATAGCAAACAAAGCTACGCGTAAACGACGTATATGGCAAGTCTGGAAACAATCTAAAAAAAATTGTTAAGGATATTGCTTAAAAAATAGTTTCACAAATGTGCCGCACGCGCTGCCTGTACGTGTGCTGCTCGGCCAGCAGCGTTTTCCAGGCCTGCCGCAGATCGGCGCGCAGGGCGGGCTCATTTTCCAGGCGGCGGAGCAGAGGGGCGAGTTCCGAAGGCAGGCGCAGGCTGATTTCTCGTGTCAGTTCAGGCGGAAAGATCTCCAGGCCCGGTGTGGCGTCGGTGATCAAAAAACCGCCCGCGCTCCATACGTCGAAGTGCCGTTGCGTCAATCCGGCGGGCAGCAGCAGGCTGGTGACGTTCAGGCTGTAGCGGGCCGCGGCGTAGAGGCGGGGGAGGGTGGTGTAATAATCCACCGGCGGGCGCAGATCTGCCGAGGGCAGCAGTTCCCGCCAATTTTCATCACCGTACACGGTCAGGCCGTGCGGCAGGGCCGCGCGCAGCCAGAGCGCGCGGCGGGCAAGGGAACTTTCTTCCGCCCCCAGGCCGGCCGCGCGTGTTCCGGCCGGCGGGCTTTGGCCGAGTTTGCGCACCCACCAATGAAAATCAGGAATTTTCCCGCCTGTTTCCAATAGCGTACGGGCTTCGGCAAGCAGTTTTACAGGCGCGCGCTCGGCCGCGAAAAAACCCCGCTTACCGGGAAAGGCGGAACGCCCCACAAAAAGCAACGGCGCAAGGCGGAGCGGCGCATCATCAAGCGGCGGCTTCATCCAGGAGGCGAGCGGCAGATGAAAAACCTTGGAGGCGCCCGCCGCGCGCAGGGCGGGCAAAAAGCTTGCGTCCGTCACATACAGGTGCGCCTCGCGCCACCAGTTTCCGCGCAGGGCGGAAAGAATGTGCCAAGGGTTGTCTACGAGCCAGATGGCGGTCGGCACCCCGCAGGCGCGCAGCAGGTAAAAATTTTCGCCGCCCGCATCCAGTCCCCGCAGATTGACGGACAGGCAGAGCGCGGGCAGTTCCCCGGCCGGCAGAGCCGGAAGATTTTTGAGCATATGCGCCGGATCGACCCGCCGCACGGCAAAGCCTTCGTCCGCAAAGGCCGTTTCCAGTTCCTTCGTGAGCAGGGAATGCGCATCCCCCGGCAGCAGCAGGCTGCGCGTGCGCGTTCCCGGGTTCAGGGAGCGGGCCGTGATCCCGGCGCGCAGCGGCCCCCAAAATTCCGGAAAAAGCTGCATGTTCAGTCGATAGCAGAAAACCGCGCAATCCGGCGGCAGGGCGGCGATATCGTCGGTATCGACGTATTTCCAGTTTTCAGGCGGGGAAGGGGGAGCGACGCCCTTCACACGGGCGGCAAAATCCGGGTGTTCTGTCCAGAACACCGGTTTATCCGGGCAGGCAAGCGCCGCCGGGCCCTGCATATCCGGCCCCAGGCCGAGGAACAGCGTGCCGGTGTTGCCGGAGCGCAGCTTTTCAAAGGCCTGCCGGCCTGAATCCAGGGTAAGCCGGGTTCCGTCCGGGCGGAAAAAAAAAGGTCGCGAAGGACGCATGGCCTTTCATAATGAACTTTGCCCGACCAGGCAAATCTCATGGAGAACGAGCCTCTTGCCTCTCATTCGGATTCGTTCTATATTTTTGAGTTCCAAAGCCCGCACAGGCTGCGACCGCCATGAAAACATACCGCGACCATTATTTCCTGAAAGCCAAGCAGGAAAATTATCCCGCCCGTTCCGTCTATAAATTGCAGGAGCTGGACGCCAAATTCAAATTGTTCAAGCCCGGTATGAAGGTACTTGATTTGGGAGCGACGCCGGGTTCCTGGTCGCTGTGGGCGGCGCAACACGTGGGTGCATCCGGCCTTGTTCTCGCCTGCGACCTTCAAGACACGCAAACAGTTTTCCCCCCCAACGTGCGCTTCGCACGGGAAGACATATTCGCGCCTTCGTCGGAATTTGAGCGGGCGCTTGCGGAAACAGGCCCTTTTGATCTGGTGATGAGCGACATGGCCCCCTCCACCACGGGCACAAAATTCACCGATCAGGCGCGATCCTTCGACCTGTGCGTGGAAGCCCTGAACGTGGCCCGGCGCTGCCTCAAGCCCGGCGGGGCCTTTATCGCCAAAATCTTCATGGGTCCGGACGTGCCGCAATTCGCGGCCGAACTGCGGAAAAATTTCTCGACTTCAAAATCGTTCAAACCCAAAAGTTCCCGTGCGGAAAGCCGGGAAATTTTTTATGTGGGAACAGGCTATTCGGCAAAGGACGTTTAAGACGTTCAGTTTGTTTTATGAGGAGAGACCATGGCAGGACACAGCAAATGGGCAAACATCCAGCACCGTAAGGGACGCCAGGACGCCAAGCGCGGCAAGCTTTTCACCAAGGCCGCGAAGGAAATCATCATCGCCGCCAAATCCGGCGGCGATCCGGCGGGCAATTCGCGCCTGCGGGCCGCCATTGCCGCGGCCAAGACCGTCAATCTGCCTAAGGACAAGATTGAAGCCGCCATCCGCAAGGGCACCGGCCAGGAAGCCGGCGGCGATTTCGCGGAAATCATGTACGAGGCCTATGGGCCGGGCGGGGTGGCCGTGGTGATAGAAACCGCCACGGACAACAAAAACCGCACCGTGGCCGAAGTGCGTCACATCCTTACCAAGCACGGCGGCTCTCTGGGCGAAACAGGCTGCGCGGCCCGCATGTTCGAGCGCAAGGGGGTCATCACGCTCGACAAGGCCGTCTATTCCGAGGAAGCGGTTATGGAAGCCGCTCTGGAGGCCGGGGCGGACGACGTGCAGGATGAGGACGACACCTGGGCCATCCACACCGCGCTTGGGGATTTCCATGCCGTGCGCGAGGCGCTCGAAAACACGGGCATCGCCATGCTTTCCGCCGAACTGTCCATGATTCCTGTTGTTTCCGTGACTGTGGACGCGGATGCCGGCCGCAGGCTGCTCAAGCTCATGGATGCCCTGGATGAGAACGATGACGTGCAGAACGTACACGCCAACTTCGATCTGCCCGACGAACTCATGGCCGAATTGTGAGCGCCGTTACCGTCATCGGCATCGATCCCGGCTCACGCTGCACCGGCTGGGGCGTGGTGCGGGAGGAATCCGGCGTGCTGCGCTTGGTGGACTGTGGAGCCGTGCAGGCCAAGGGGGAGGATTTTTCCGCGCGCCTGGCTTTCATCTACCATGAACTGGTGGCGATCATCGCCCGTTGCACCCCCCAGGAAGCCGCCGCCGAGCAGGTGTTCAGCGCGCGCAATCCGGCCACGGCCTTGAAGCTCGGCCAGGCGCGCGGCGTGGCGCTCGCCGCCTGCGCCGCGCACGGGCTGACGGTGCACGATTACGCGCCCGCGTTGGTGAAAAAAAGTTTGGTGGGCGTGGGCGGAGCGGAAAAGGCGCAAGTAAGTTTTATGGTAGGGCGGCTCCTGAACGTGAAGCCCGACTGGATCGCCGACACCGGCGACGCCTTGGCCGTGGCTCTGTGCCGGCTCAGCATGCGACGCCTTGAGCAGCGCGTGGCGCTGGGAGAAAAAAGGGGGATTTGCCTGCAAATCCCAAAGTGAGTATGCCCTAAAGCCTCGCCTGCTCCTTTCGGCGCGGATCCCAGCGGCGCAGGGCTCCCTGAAGGGCGGCGTAATCTATGGGCTTGGTAAGGTGGTCGTTCATGCCGGCGGCCAGGCTCTTTTCCCGGTCTTCAGCCAAAGCGTTGGCCGTCATGGCTATGATGGGCATGTCCGCCGCGCAGGGGCCCGGCAGCGCGCGTATGCGCCGCACGGCCTCCAGACCGTCCATGACGGGCATGTGCACGTCCATAAGCACAAGATCGAAGGCGCGTTCCATGCAGGCGTTTACGGCCTCGGATCCGTCGGAAGCGGTGAACGTCTCTATGCCCAGCATGCGCAGCAGTTCTGTGGCGACTTCGCGGTTCAATTCGTTGTCGTCCACCAGCAGCACCTGCATACCCGCCAGATCGTCGGCTTCCGGCACAAAAAACGCCTCTTCCGCCGCGGGTTCGGCCTGCGCATTTTTCTTCAGGCGCGCCGTAAAGAAAAAGCTGCTGCCCTCACCCGGCGCGCTCTTCACCCACATTTCGCCGCCCATCACCTGCACCAGGCTCCGGCAGATGGCCAGCCCCAGGCCGGTACCGCCGAAGCGGCGCGTGGTCGAACCGTCGGCCTGAGTGAAAACCTCGAAGATGATCTCCTGTTGTTCAGGAGTCATGCCGATGCCGGTGTCGCTGATCGTAAATTCGATAACCGCTTCGTCCTCCAAATCTTCTTTCAGGCCGGCATGCAGGCTCACCCCGCCGCGTTCCGTGAATTTGAGCGCGTTGCCGCACAGGTTGGTGAAAATTTGCGAAAGGCGCAGAGGGTCGCCCATTACGCTGTCCGGCACGTCGGCATCCAGGGAGTAGTCGAAGGTCAGACCCTTTTCATGTGCCCGTTGTTCGAAAAGCTCCCGCATGGAGCGCAAAAGCTCGGAAAGCCGCAGAGGGGCCTGCTCCAGTTCCATCTTGCCCGCTTCTATCTTGGAAAAGTCAAGTATCTCGTTGATGATGTGCAGCAAATCCGCCGCGGCCTTGTGGATTTTCGTCAGGCAGTTTTTCAGTCTGGGCTCGGGTTCGGCCTGCAGGCCGATGACGGTCATGCCGATAATGGCATTCATGGGCGTGCGTATTTCATGGCTCATGGTGGCCAGGAATTCGCTTTTGGCCTTGCTGGCCAGTTCCGCCTCCTTGAGTTGATGGCGCGCGGTGATATCAAGGAAAAAGCCTTCGTAAACAAGGCTGCCGGCAGCGTCATCCCTGACTACGATACGGCTGCGCTCCCACAGCCAGCGCACAGACCCGTCCGGGCGGACAATGCGGAACATCAGCTCAAGCGGGTCTCCGCCTTCTTCCGGGCTGCCGTGGGCCTTTGCAAACCGCTCCTTGTCCTCGGCATAGACCAGATCATGAAACAGCAGACCGCCTTTGGCGACAAAGGCTTCCGCCGTATGGCCGGTCAGGCCCAGAGCGCCCTCGCTGGCGAACTCAATGGCGAAAACCCCCTCGCGGCAGCGCAGCCTGAAGGCCATGCCGGGCAGGTTGGAAAGAAGCGTGCTGATCTGGCGTTCACTTTCGAGAAGCCGGATATGCCCGATGATGAGCGCGGTGAAATCGGCCAGGGAAGCGCCGAAGGCCTGTTCTTCAAGGCTCCATTCGCGCAGTTCGTTCTGCTCGACGCTGATGCAGCCCAGAACCTCGCCCCGCAGACGGATGGGGCAAAACATGACGCTACGGACCCCGGAACGCCAGGCGTGGGAAACGATGTCGGGCATCGTCGCCAGCGTGTGGGTATCCTGGATGATTATCTGGCGCTCTTTTTGGAACCGCTCCGCATACTCGCCATACGCGGCCAAGGGCACCCTGCCGCCGGAACGGTGACGCCCGGCGGTTTTTTTGTAGGAATCCACGCAGTCCGCGTGCTCGTCCCGGACGATCCAGACCCGCACAGCCGTGGCGTCAAGCACATTGGCCGCGGTTTCGGTTATGCGCCGGATGGCGTCTGTGAAATCCCCTTCCGCGGAAGCGCGCTGGGAATGCAAGGCGATAAGGGCGCTGTTCTGTTCCCGGAGCTGGCGCTCATGCTTCTGCAAAGCCTCCAGGGTTTTGTGGCGTTCGCCGGCAAGCTCGCTGACGTCGGTTACCACTTCGGCGGCGCCTATTTTCTCGCCTTCCCGGCTGTAAATAGGCATGGCCGTCAACAGCCAGGTGGCGCCATTGGGCATGGCCAGCTCACTGGTGGAGATGACCCCTTCCTCATGGCTGCGCACAACGGGGCAGTTGTCGCAATGCGCCTTCCGTCCGAAGGGAAGCTCGTAGCAGATTTCGCCGTAATGATTTTTCCAGTTAATGTGGCTCTGGCTGGTGCCGAGCTTGTTCGTCCAGCGCATCCGGTAGTCAAGGTCGATGAAATAAATCCCTACCGGCAACCCTTCAAGCACTTCCATCCGGAGCTTGATGTCCTTGTCCATCGCCGCGGGCGGCAGATGTTGCAGGATGCCGAGAACGGTGCTTTTGCCGCTGCCTGTCGGCGCGATACTGTGCCGGAAGGTTTTTTCTCCGCTCCCCGTGTGCACGGCGTGCTCCCAGCGGTGGGAGACGTTGCCGTTCCATGCCCGGCGCAAATGGTACAGCCAGTCGGCGTAGGTTGCGCCAAACAGTTCCCGCAACATCTCTTCGGCAACCAGACGCTCCGCGGAAAAGCCGAGGATGGAAGCGCAGCTCTGTTCCCAGGCAATGCGAAGCGCGCCGGAACCAGCGTCAAATTCGACCTGGTATCCGGTCGATTCCAACAATTCCCAGGCGCGCCCGGATTTTGTGTCATCCCAGATCACCGGCACAGCTCGCCCCCGTCAGACCGCCAACAGCAGCACCATTAAAAATAAAAACGCCTGGTCGTCATTAGCAGACAAACACACGTCGCAGCAACGGGAAACCGCACCTCTCCCCAGAGGCGCGGAGACAAAGACGCCGCGCCGGCAGCGTGGGAACGCATTCCCCGACGCGGGTTCTTCCGCCGCCGCGCCAGGTGGACATCTAATAGAGACGGCCCTTCAGTCGTGCGCTGAAAGACCGGGTCGACACCGGCCG
>JAVBNZ010000078.1:0-20451 GCA_031551145.1 Desulfovibrionaceae bacterium
GCAGGTTCGCGCCCGCCCGTTCATAGGTTTCCTGTTTCTTTTTTACCCACTCGGATACGCCGCTTGTATATTTTTGCGTCGGCCGCCGCGAGCCGGCATGCGCGGAAGGCTGCTGTGCCGGAGGCATACGGCCGGCACAGGGCTTGCTAAAGCCCGCGGGGATCATTATCTTCTCCTTCCCAATATCAAAACCAAAGGGATTTTTATGCCCACCGCACGCCGCCTCGCTCCCGCCCTCGCGCTTGCCGCCCTGCTCGCCCTTGCTCTGCCCGCTCACGCCTTTCTCGGCGGGCTGCTTGGTTCCTCTCCGGAAGAACTGCGCGCGGAAAACGGCCAAATCACCGTCAACGCCGCCAAGTTGGAAAAAGGCCAGGCCAGGCACTACAGCTACCGCGAAGGCGATACGCTCGTCCGCCTCTTTGTCGTGCGCGACATGCAGGGCACGGTGCGCACGGCGCTCGATGCCTGCGAGCAATGCCGGCTTGAAGGCAAGGGCTATACCCTGCGCGACGGGGCCATGCTCTGCGTCAACTGCGGGCAAAAGTTCGCGCTCAACCGCATCGGCCTCGTCAAGGGCGGCTGCAACCCGCATCCCTTCCCCCACGAAATGCGGGGCGACGTGATCACCATCAACGCCAAGGCTCTGCTTGCCGACGGCGCGCCTTATTTCCCCGGAAAGCGCAAGTGAACCTTCTCACCCTGCCCCTGCGCCACGCAGGAACCCGGCCGCTGCGCGTCGTGCTGCTGGTCGCGGTCTTCACCCTGGGCATAGCCGCCATGACCGCCCTGCATCAGGTTTCGGAACTGGTGGGCGAAACCATCGAAAAAAAGCTGCTCAGCTTCGGGGCCAACATTCTTGTCACGCCCAAGCGGGAAACCCTGAAGGTCAGCTACGGCGGCTACACCCTGGGCGACGTCACCGTGGAGGAAGGCCGCATCGTGCTGCCCGAAGCCTATGCCGCCATCAACGCCATGCCCCTGCGGGCCAACGTGGCCGTTGTCGCGCCCAAGCTGCTCAGCGCCGCGCGCCTGCCCGAAGGCCCGGCCGCTCTGGTCGGCGTGGACTGGAAGGAGGAGCCCGCCCTGAAAGCCTATTGGGCCGTGGACGGCAAACTGCCGGATGAACATTCCGTTGACGAGGTGCTGGCCGGCGCAACCCTGGCCCAAAGCCGCAAACTCGCGCCCGGACAACGCCTTACGCTGGACGGGCATGCCCTCGTGGTCAGCGGCGTGCTTCAGGCCACCGGCGGCGACGACGACAACGCCCTCTTCGCCCCCCTGGCCCTGGTGCAGAGCATGACCGGCAAAAAGGATCAGGCGGGCTTTCTGGAAGTGGCCGCCCTCTGCGCCGGCTGCCCCATAGACGACATCGTGGCCCAGTTGCAGACCGCCCTGCCCCACACCGAAGTGCGCGCCCTGCGCCAGGTGGCCCAAAGCCGCATGTACGCCATCCACTTCGCGCAGAATCTGGCTTTTTCCGTGAGCCTGGTCATCCTGATCACGGCCTGCGCCATGATCGTCATGTCCATGCTCTCCGCCGTCAACGAACGCAAAAAGGAAATCGGCATCATGCGCGCCGTGGGCTTTTCACGCACGGGCGTTTTCGCCGCCTTCACCGTTGAGGCCGCCGGCATAGGCATGCTCTCCGGGCTGCTGGGCTACGCTTCCGGCCTGCTGCTGGCCGAGCAGGTGCTGCGCCGCCTGCCCCTGGCCGACGCCTCGGGCGCCGCGCCCGTTTTCCAGATCGCCGCTCTGCTCCTCAGCGGTTTGGCCGTGGCCGGCATAGCCGCCCTGGCCGCCGCCTTCCCGGCCTGGAAAGCCTCGCGCGTGGAACCGGCCGAAGCCCTTGTGGCGCTGTAATATCAAGCCGCGATCAAAGCGGCTTGGTATTACGGCCGCTTTGCCTGCAAACCGGCCCGCAAGCGAACAGCGCAGCGTGCCTTTAGGCAAGCCGCTTCGGCTTGCCGTGCTTCGCTAAAAAGAGTGTCTTTCGTGTTTTTGCTTTAAAAATCGATTGATTACAGCTTGATATAAATAAAAAGATCGGGGCTGCCGGCCCCAGACCCCCTTTACGCGAAAAACAGCACTTCGCGCTGTTTTTCGGAGATGCTCCCCATGCTGCAGGCTCAAAACATCACGAAAACGTATGCCGGCGCGGCCCGTCCCGTGCTGGCCGGCGTCGATCTTTCCGTGGCCGAAGGCGAATTTCTCGCCGTTACCGGGCGTTCCGGCTCCGGAAAATCCACCCTGCTCAACGTGCTCTCTTCCCTGGTGCTGCCCGATGCGGGCACGGTGCTGCTCGACGGGCGCGACATCTGCGCCTGCCCGGAACGCGAGCGCAACCGCCTGCGCCGCGAGGTGTTCGCCGTGGTTTTCCAGCAGCATCACCTCATGCCCTATCTGACCGTGCTGGAAAACGTGCTGCTGCCCTTCATGAACGGCCTTGCGCCCGTCAACGCCCGGCAACGCGCGCAGGCCCGCGAACTGCTGGCGCGCGTGGGCATAGCCGACAAGGAAAACTCCCTGCCCCAAAAGCTTTCCGGCGGCGAACAGCAGCGCGCGGCCATTGCCAGGGCGCTGGCGCGCGGCGCGCGCATCCTTTTTGCCGACGAACCCACCGGCAGCCTGGATTCCGCCACCGGCGACGCCGTCATGGATCTGCTGCAAACCCTCAATCGCGACGGCCTGACCATTGTCATGGTCACCCACAATCCCGAATACGCCGCCCGCGCCGGCCGGGGCGTCGTCATGACCGACGGAAAGATCGCGGCCTGAACGCGCCCGCAGGCAGGCGGCATGATTGCCTGCAGTACAGCAAAAAATATTGTTTTGTCCGCCAAAAGTATCTAAAATGAACGGAGCGGACTTTTTATTTACCGCGCCGCAAAAAAAACGGCCCGCGTGAGCGGGCGCGCGCGGCAGGCTGCGATATATAAAGCAGGGGGAGGGATACAGCTTCCCCCCCCCTTTGTCACGACACAGCGCGAGGAGTGCAATTCGGCTGCGCCGTCTCTTCCCGGGCCCCGCAACGTGCGGGACACTCAGTCGGGGCGTGGTTCCGGCACGCCCTAACTGCCCGGCCTGTTATGCACCGGCGGGAAAAAGAGATCCTTCCACGAGGCGGCCTTGGTCTGCACCGCGCCGGTTTCATAAAGAAAATCGGCAAACACGGCGGACTTGACCGGCGTCGTGCTGTATTTGATCTGCGGATCTTTCATGATTTCTTCGATCAACTCGGCCGGTTCCTTGGTCTTCGTGACCCTGATGTACATCTCGGCCGTTTCCTTCTTGTGTTCCGTCATCCATTTGCCGGCCTCGTCCATGGCGAGAAGCATGATCTTCACCAGATCGGGATGCTGCTCATAGAACTGCGTGGAAGTCGCAACCACGTTGAAGATATGGCTGCCGCCCAGCACGTCGAAGGAGTTGAACACCGTGTGCACGCCCGGAGATTTCAGCTCAATCGCGCTGAAGGGCTCGGACGCGACGTGCCCGTTGATTTCCGACTTGCCGGAAGTGAGCGCCACGGCGGCGTCCGGGTGCTTGGCGGAAACGGTCAGGTGGTCGAACTTGTCGTAATTCTTGATGCCGTACTGCTTGGCCGCGGCCATGTGCAGCAGCAGGGCCGAAATGGAAACCTTGGCCGCCGGCATGGCGACGCGGTCTTTGTCGTTCAGATCGGCCAGGGTCTTCAGGTCGGCCCTGGAGGTGTTGAACTTGAGCGGGGCCTGGTCAATGGCCGCGATGCCCCTGACCTTGCCCTTGGTCTTGTCCCACAGGCGGATGAAGGGCGCCACGCCGAGCGAAATCATGTCCACGTTGCCGGAAAGGAAGGCGTCGTTCGTGGAGGAGCCGCTGCCCAAGGTCAGCCATTTCACTTCGACGTTCTTGATGCCGGCCTTGTCCATGTACTTTTCGATCAGTTTCTGCTCTTCAATGACATTGAGCAGAAAATGCGAAATGCCGTGCTGTTTGCTGATGCGCAGTTCGGTTACGGCCGCCTGGGCGGACGCGGAGACCAAAAAGCAGAGCACGAGTGCGAAGCAGATTTTTTTCATACCATTCCCGCTTGAATGTTGACGAAGCATGACAGTTAGGGAAGCACTGATTACATGGATCTTGGAAACGCTCAGTTATTTTGTTTGGCAAGAAAGGCAAGTTTTCTCGATGGGGGATGGGCTCTTCCGCCCTTCCCCCGGAGGGAAAACGCCGCCTGACGCAGTCCAAACGGAATAAATCAGCGTTTCCTTAGAATTTCATGCCCCACTTGATGATGGTTTTCCGCTCAATGTATTTGAAAACAATGTTTTCCACGCACACACCGATCAGGATGATGGCGAACAGACCGGCGAACACGTAGGCGATGTCGAGCTGGTTTTTCTTTTCATAAATGAACCAGCCGAGCCCGCCGGAACCCGAACTCACCCCGAACACCAGTTCCGCGGCGATCAGGGTGCGCCAGGCAAAGGCCCAGGCCACCTTGAGACCGGTGAGGATGTTGGCGAACGCGGCGGGCACCAGAATGCGGAACACCAGCGGAAAGCCGCTCAGTTCATAGCTTCTGCCGACCATGCGCAAGGTGGCGCTGACGCCGGAAAATCCGGTGTAAATGCTCAGGGCCAGCGGCCAGAGCACGGCGTGGATGATGACGAAAATGATGCTGGGAGCGCCGAGCCCGAACCACAGAAAGGCCAGCGGCAGCAGGGCGATGGCGGGCAGGGGGTTGAACATGGACGTGCACACGTCGAGCAGGTCGGAGCCCAGGCGCGTGGTGATGGCCAGGATGGTCAGCACCGTGGCGATGACCACCCCGCAGACATAGGCGATGCCCAGTATCTGCAGCGAGGTGAACATGCGGCTGCCCATTTCCCCGGAGGCCACCGCCGCGATAAAGGCTTCCACGGTCGCGCCGAAGGTCGGAAACATCAGTTCGTTGTCGACCCGGACGGCATAGAGCTGCCAGGCCAGAGCCAGCATGGCGAGGATGAATATTTTCCGCGCGGCCGTGCAGTTGTAGAGTTTTTCAAAGGGCGAAAGCTTGATCTGGATTTCCGCCACATTGGTTTCGGGCGGATGCTCCCTGACGTATTCTTCCCGCAAAATCGGCTGATGTATTGTTGTTTGGGTCATGCTGTCCCCCCGCTCTAGTGGCTGACGACGTCGTCTTTAAAGAGAATGCGCGAGATGCGGTTGCGCAGGGTTGCCGCCTCGCTGCCGTTGCGGCGCTCGTCCGCGGGAATGTTCACGTTGAGCTCCGCCATCACCTGGCCGGGATGCGCGGAAAGCAGCACGATGCGCGAACCGAGCATCACCGCTTCATCTATGGAGTGGGTGACGAAAATCATCGTGAATTTCGTCTCCTCCCACAGGGCCAGGAGTTCTTCCTGCATTTTCTGACGCGTCAGCGCATCCAGAGAGGCAAAAGGCTCGTCCATCAGCACCAGTTCCGCCTTCAGGCCCAGGCAGCGCGCAATGGCCACGCGCTGCTTCATGCCGCCGGAAAGCAGATGAGGATAGGAATTCTCGAACTTGCTCAGGTTCACCTTGTGCAACAGTTCCCGCGCCTCATCCTCGGCCTGTTTTTTCGGAATCCCGCGGGTCAGCATGATGGCGAACATGATGTTTTCCAACGCCGTTTTCCAGGGCAGAAGCTGATCGAACTCCTGGAACACGAATCCTCTGTCCGCGCCGGGTTTCTTCACCTCTTTGCCTTTCAGCACTATGGAGCCGTGCACAGGCTTGATAAAGCCGCCGATGGCCTTGAGTATGGTGGACTTGCCGCAGCCGGACGGGCCGAGAAGGATCAGCCTGTCGGATTCATGCGCCTGAAAGCTCACCTTGTGGGTGGCGGTGACCAGATGATCCGTTGTCTTGTATTGCAGGGTCAGCTCCCGGATATCCAGAAACGCCCCGTTGCTTTGCGCCCGCATGTGTCAGCTCCCGGCCCGGTCGTGAACGGCGTCGAAAAAAAGGTCCTTCCAGCTTGCGGCCTTCAGCTTGATGGCTCCGGTGCGGTGGAGGAAGTCGGAGAACATGGTGATCCTGGAAGGCGTGGTGCCGTACACGATGTTCGGGCTTTCGAGGATCTCCTTGATCATCTCGTACGGTTCCTTGGAATTGGTCGCCTGGATGTAGAGCTTCGCGGCTTCGGCCCTGTTGTCGCTGATCCACTTGGCGGCCTCGTCAAAGGCGAGCACAACGGCTTTGCACAGTCCCTTGTTGTTGTTGTAGAATTTCGCCGTGGTCGAGATGAGGTTGGAGGAATGGTGCCCGCCGAGCACGTCGTACGAGCTGAACACCGTGTGCACGTTGGGCGACTTGAGCTCGATCGTCCTGAAAGGCTCCGAGGCCACGTGTCCGGTGATTTCCGACTTGCCGGAAGTGATGGCGATGGCGGCGTCGGGATATTTCATCGACACCGTGATGTAGTCCAGCTTTTCATAGTTCGCTTCGCCGAATTCCTTGGCCACGGCCATCTGCAGCGCCAGGGCCTGCATGGATACCTTGACGGCCGGCATGGCAATCTTGTCCTGAGCGGTGAAATCGGCCAGTTTTTTCACTTCGGCGCGCGAGGTGTTCAGCACCTGGGGGGACTGGTCAAGAACGACCAGGGCCTTGACCTTGCCGTTCGACTTGTCCCACAGCCGCAAAAAGGGCGCGATGCCGCCGGAGATGATTTCCACGTTCTCGGAAAGGAGAGCGTCGTTGGAAGTGGCGCCGCTGCCGAGGGTGAGCCAGCTCACCTTGACGTCTTTCAGGCCGGCTTGGGCCGCGTGTTTTTCAATAAGCTGAAATTTTTCCGCAACCATGAGCGGCAAATAGGGCAGGCCGTACTGCTTGCTGATGCGGATCTCGTTCGTACCGGCGGCCAGGGCGCAGGATGCCGACAGGAGCAGACAGACTAAGGCAAGAAGCGCTTTTCTCATTGTTCCCTCACAACGAAAGCTGAAGTGTGCGGCATGAACGGCGTCCCGAACGGCATCCATGCGGGTTGAACGGCCCCGATTCAGGCGGACATTCCGCCGGCGCGGCCGCGGCGCGCTTACTCCAACATAGAGGATAGGCCGCGCGCGCGATCCGGCACGTGCGGGGCGTCTTCACCCGCCGGCAAAGCAGGCCGGCGGAAAAAGACACGCGACGCGACAGTTCGACGTGGCCTTACGCGGAAAGGAAAGAGGGAGGGGGAAGCCGGTACGGCACAAGCCCGCGCCACGAAGGCAGGGCCGCGCGCAGACAGGGGGCGGAAATCCGGAAGAGGAGCGGCGCCCGGAGATGCGGGCGGAGAGATGATGAGGCCGAAAAAGCGGAATCGGTCTTTTCGACGGATTTGGCTTTGCCGGGCGGCCTGCTTTTCGGCGCGGGCTGCTGAGGTTCCCAGAACACGTCCTGGAGAACGACGCAGGGGAACGACGCATACTGTTGGTCGGGAGCGGCCGCGGCGAAGCGCGGAGCGGAAGGGATCGCCCAAACGAGCAGCAGAACCGCGAGAAGCACGCCGGCCGCAAAAACATATCGGGCGGGCCGATATGAGGAGGGGGCGTCGTACAACGGTTCGCGCATGATTTTGCTTCCGCGGGTGAAGGGTCTTCAGCGAAGATATACCAGCAAAAACGGTGCCGGCGCTATATAAAAAAATATATCGTTAATTACCTAATTTTTATATCATTTTTTTGAGAACCCCGCGAAGCGGCGAGCCGGCCGTGCCCATATGCGGGCATATGCCCGGAACTATGGGCACGGTGAGAAATGTCCGGGAAGCGGGGCTGAACACGCTAGCCCGTTTTCTCCGGCCGGTTGGGGCGGGGCGGCAGGGTGCGCGGGTCGAAGCGGGTGACGGCCCAAGCCAGCGCCAGGGCATACAGGGCCGCGCTCAGGCCGATAAGCGCGTCCCAGGGGGCCGGAGTGCCGAGGGATATGCGTATGAGCAGGGTGGCGAGCACAAAGCCGGCATTGCGAAAGGTGAAGTGGAAGTTGAGGACGTAGCGCTGGGCGATGAGCACAAGGGCCACATCCGCGAAGATGAGCGTTGTGTAAATGTTTTCAAAAAAGCCGCTCTTGCCGGTAAGCGCAACAAGGCGCAGATCCCGCAGGCCGATGACGACGAAGATGATCAGCAGGGCCAGACCGAGCGTTTTTTTGGCCAGCACGTAGCGCATGCGGACTTCTCCGCTCATTTGGGCCGAAGGCTGGGCCACGCGCCTGTAGAGATTGAGGCAGATAAACACGGCCAATGCGCCCGCGCCCAGGATGCCGATGTTGCACACCGTCTGCCAGTCCGTAAGAATATTGATGGGTTCGTGCAGATGCGCGAGTTCCTTGAAGGCGTTGCGCAACAGGATGAGCGCGAGGATTTTGAACTGCTTGGCCAGGGCGCGGGACAGCGAGCAGGAAATGGCGAAAACCAGCCCCAGCAGCTCCAGCACCAGCAGCAGAGTGAAGGCCAGGTTGACGGCGTCAAAATGCCCGTTCGGCGCCCAGGCGTTCAGGGGAGGAGGCAGCAGCCCCAGGCGCTTGGCTTCCGCGCCCGCCAGCGTAAGGATAAAGACGCAGAAAATGATGCCGAAAAGCCGGCTCTGCGTGCGGGGGGCCTCCACGGCGCGCTGCACGGCGTCGAAGATATTGCCGAAACGTTCCATGATGTTGAGAAGCATTCCGGAGCTATACAGAAAAACGGCACAGGGGGCAATCGGCATGACTGCGCACGATGAAGAGACGCCGGATACGCGCTTCCAGCGCGCCGCTCCGCCCTATTCTTCGAGTTTCCAGTCCTTGATGCGCACATCCACCGAAGGCGCGCCGTTCCAGACATCCATGCGCGGGGTATAGGCCAGGCGTATGGATCGGCCGCGCACGGAATCCGGCAGGGCCTCCGCCTGCCGCCAGGCCTTGGCATGCAGGGCGATGCCGCAGGACGGATCTTCCACTTCCAGCAGCACATGGTTTTTTCGCGGCCCGAATACGCGGCGTCTGCGGATCGTAAGCGGGGGGGAAGCAAACACGGGCTCGGCATTGCCGGAGCCGAAAGGCTGGAGCATATCCAGCTCTTTGAGAAAGGTGAAGTCCGTGGCGGCCGCAAAGCCCAGCTCGCCGTCCAGCGCAAGATCCGCGGGCGGCGGCTCGTTGCCGAGACGGGCGCGGACGGCGGCGTCGAAAGCGGCGCGCAGTTCCGCCAGCTTTCCGCTCTCAAGGCGCACGCCGGCGGCCAGCTTGTGCCCCCCGAAGGCGATGAAGAGCGGGCCGAGTTCGCGTAACGCCTCATAAAGGTCGAATTCGCGTATCGAGCGGCCGGAGCCTTTCAGGCTGTCCTTGTCGTCACAGAGGATAAGGGTGGGGCGGCGCGTGTCCTCAACAATGCGCGAGGCCACAATGCCGATGACGCCGGGGTGCCAGTCCGCCTTGTAGAGCACCAGCCCCATCGCGTCGGGCCGCGCCGCGGCCTGTTCGCGGGCTTCGCCGAACATGCGCTCTTCCTCGCTGCGGCGCAGGGTGTTCGCGACGTCAAGGTCGCGGGCGACAGCGCGCGCCTGCCCCAGATCCTTGGCGCGCAGCAATTCAAGCGCCGGCCGGGCCTCGCCGAGACGTCCGGCCGCGTTGATGCGCGGGGCCAGACTGAAGACCACCTGACTGCCGGAAAGCGGCGCCGCCGGATGCAGGCCGCAGATTTCCTTGAGCGCCGCTATGCCGGGCCGCGCGGCCTGGGCGATCTTCAGCAGGCCGTTCTTGACGAGCACGCGGTTCTGGCCGCTCAGGCGGGCCACGTCGGCCAAAGTGCCCAGAGCCGCCAGATCGAGCACCTCGCGCATGTCGAAGCGGACGCCGCCGCGCTCCGCGAGCAGCCTGTTGACCTCGCTCATCAGAAAAAAAGCCATGCCCACCCCGGCCAGATGCGGGCAGGGGCAGTCTCCCAGGCGGGGATTGCACACGGCGTGCGCGTCGGGCAGCACGGGGGGCGGCAGATGGTGGTCGGTGATGATCACGGTCATGCCGAGTTCGCGCGCGCGGGCCACGGGCGCGGGGTCGCCTATGCCGCAGTCCACTGTCAGCAGCAGGCGCACGCCCTGAGCGGCAAGCTTTTCCAGAGCGGGGCCGTTCAGGCCGTATCCCTCGGAACGCCGATCGGGCAGATGGGCGAGCGCCGCGAAGCCGTGCGCCTCCAGCACGTCCAGCACCAGGGCGGCGGAGGTGACGCCGTCCACGTCATAATCGCCCCACACGGCCGCCTTGTGCCCGGCGCACAGGGCATCGACAATCAGGCGGGCGGCCTCGGGCACGCCGGGCCAGTCTCCGGGCGGAGCAAGCAGACGCAGGCCGGGGGAGAGAAAGGCATCCATCTCGTGGAGCCCGTGTAAGCCCCGGCGATGGAGAATATCAAGCAGCATGGGAGAGATGCGCAGTTTTTCGGCCCAGGAAGGAGGCGGCGGGGGCGGTTCCGGCAACGGCCTCATGCGCCAGATCTTCATGAAGTTTTCGAGGTTGCGCCTTCAGGCGCGGGATGCCGGCCGAGCGCGCTCAAGGCGCGCCCGCGCAGTTCCGCCGGGAGCAGGTTTTTTTTCATGAGCCATTCCAGGAAGTTCGTCGCCTGCTCGTGCCCGGGTGCCAGTTGCAGCGCGATGAAAAGATGTTCCGCGCAGTCGGAAAAATCCTTGGTTTCAAAAAACGCCCGCGCGAGGTTCACGTGCAGATTCTCGTCGGATTCGGTCAGTTCCAGAGCGCGTTTGTAATAGGTGACGGCCTGATCATACATTTTGGACTTGCGCAGGTTGATGCCGAACTCGTTGAACATGTGCTTGTGTTCCGGGGCAAAGGCCGCGTCAAGCTTGACGAGCCGGCTGAAAATGTCGTCGGCCTTGCCTGATTCGCCCCGTTGCAGATAGGTGAGCCCGATGCCGAAGTTGGCACGCACGTTCTCTTCGTCCAGGGCCAGCGCGCCGGAGTATTCGTGCTCGGCCGCGAAGGTCTCGTTTTTCTGCCGGTGCGCGTCGCCGTTGTCGAGGTTGCGCTGCAGTTCCTGCATCCTGGGGAAGACGGAACTGAGATAGAACTCCGGCTCCGGCGAAAACTTCTCGATCAGCTCTTCCATGGTAATGGTGCGCTTTTGCCCGGAAGGCACATAATTGGCGTTCACGGGCTGGCATTCGATGCTGCCGTCCTCTTTCTGTTCCACGAAGTGAAAGGCCTTGGTAATGGTTTTGCGCGAGGTGGTGCCGGTGCCCACCCTGCGCACTTCCTGCGTGGAAAAGACGCCGCGTATACGCTCCTGCTGCGACGTGCCCGCGCCCTTTTTTTCCAGAACCGTACTCATACCGCGCCCCGCGTTTGAGGTGAAGAAGCCGCGCGACGCATGGCTTCCAAAATATTCACGGCGGCCGCCGCCGGGTCGCGCGCTTCGGTAATCGGCCGGCCCACTACAAGATAGTCCGCGCCGGCCCGCACGGCCTGCGCCGGCGTGACGGTGCGGCGCTGGTCGTCCCGTGTTCCGCCGGCCTGCGCCGGGCGTATGCCGGGGGTGAGACAGAGGAGATCCGTGGCCTGCTTGATGCGGGGCAGCTCTTTGCCGGAGCAGACCACCCCGTCCAGGCCCCAGTCCTGCGCGGAGCGGGCCAGTTTCACTACGGCCGAGGCTATCGCGCGTTGCCCGCCCCTGACGCCGAACAATTCGCCGGGCGCCGTGCTGGTCAGCACCGTCACTCCGAAAAGCAGCGGCCTGTGCTCCGCCGCTGCGGCGGCTTCGATCGCTGCGCGGATCGCGCGTTCCCCGCCCTGAAGATGAATCGTAAGCATGTCGGCGCCCAGTCGCCCGGCGGCCAGCACCGCGCCGCGCACGGTGTTGGGAATGTCGTGCAGCTTGAGATCGAGAAAAACCTTGAAGCCGAGATCTTTCAGAGCGTCCACCACGCGCGGCCCTTCGGCGCTGAACAGTTCCAGCCCCACCTTGACCCAGGAAAGCGACCCCCCAAGCGTGCGGGCCACGCGCAGGGCCGGGGCTTTGCGCGGAAAATCCAGCGCCGCGACAAGTTCCGGCCGTACGTTCATGACGCGTTTTTTCCGTCCAGAAGGTTGCGCAGCAACAGCGGCCGCCGCCTGGGCGCCAGCGTGGCCGCGATGTAGACGGCGCGCAGGGAGTCGTAGGCGCGGCGCAGATCGTCGTTCACCACCCAGGCGTCGAACCAGTGAGCCTCGGCGATTTCGTCGGTCACGGCCTTGAGACGGCGCGCTATGGCTTCTTCGCTGTCCTGCGCGCGTTTGCGCAGCCGTTCTTCCAGAATTTTCAGCGACGGGGGCAGAACGAAAACATAGCGCCCGGCGGGCAGGGTAAGCCTGAGTTGGGCCGCGCCCTGCACGTCGATGTCGAAAAGCACGTCGCGCCCCTGACGCAGCATGTCCAGCGTGGGGTTGAGCGGGGTGCCGTAATAGTTGCCGTACACGTCGGCCCATTCCGCGAAATAGCCCTTCTGCTGAAGATCGAGAAAGTTCTCGTGGCTGATGAATTCGTAGTCCCGGCCGGGAATTTCGTCCGCGCGCGGCTTGCGCGTGGTGCAGGAAATGGAATAGCCGATCTGCGGAAACTCCTGCATGAGCATTTTGACGAGCGTGGTCTTGCCCGTGCCGGAGGGAGCGCAGACAACAAGAACTACGCCGGTGCGTTCCATGCTTTGTCTCCTTCCTGGCTGAAGCGCTGACTGATGGTTTCCGGGTGGATGGCGGTGAGGATGACGTGGTTGGAGTCCGTCACCAGTATGGAGCGGGTTTTGCGTCCCTGGGTGGCGTCCACCAGCCTGCCCGCGCCGCGTGCGTCCTCGCGCAGGCGCTTCATGGGTGCGGACGCGGGGCTGACGATGGCCACCACCCGCTCGGCCAGCACGAAATTTCCGAAGCCTATATTGATGATCTGTCGGCTCTGCATGCGTTTTTGCCGGGTTTGCCGTTATTCCAGGTTCTGCACCTGTTCGCGGCATTTTTCCAGTTCGTTCTTGAAATCCGTCACTAGGCGGGAAAGCTGCACATCCAGGCCCTTGTTGCCGCAGGTGTTGATTTCGCGGAAACATTCCTGAAGCGTGAAATCCAGCCGCCGGCCCGCGTCGGCCCCCAGGTCGAGCAGCTCGCGCAGGCGCTCGAGATGCGCGCGCAGACGGGTCAGTTCCTCGCTGACGTCCATTTTGTCGCAAAGGATAACCACTTCCTGAAGCCAGCGGCCTTCGTCCAGTTCGGCGCTCATCCCCGCCAGACCTTCGGCCAGACGCTCCCGGATGAGGAGCAGGCGCTCCTCTCTTACCAGAGGCGCGCGCTCCTCGATAAGCGCCAGCCATTCCTCCATGCGCAGGATGCGGGAATGCAGATCCGTGGCCAAGGCGCGGCCTTCCTGCGCGCGGGATTCGTTCCAGTCGTGCAGGGCCGCGCTCAAGCCCTCTTCCAGCCGCGCAAGCAGGGAGTCGTCCGTGTCCTCTCCGCTCTCTCCCCACAGGGAAGACACGGAAAGCAACGCGTTGTAGTCGGGCACAAAGGCCTCGTCCCGGTTTTGCGCAAGTTCCGCCAGAGCGTCCAGCAGGGCGGCGGCGCGCGCGGTGTCGAATTCAGGCGCGCCGGCGGCGAACGCGCCGTCCGCGCGGCGCAGGGTAAGGCTCAACTCCACGCGGCCGCGCCGGGCAAAGCGGCGCAGCACCTTTTCGAGCTGCGCCTCCAGTCCGCGCACCGGAGCCGGCAGCCGCCACTTGATATCAAGATGGCGGCTGTTCACACTGCGTATTTCCCACTGCTGGACGAAGCGCCCGTCCTCGGTCGCGCAACGGCCGAAACCCGTCATGCTGTACAGCATAGTGCTCCGCTTGGATGAAGTTTCTCCAAAGCAAACTACTAGGGCAAGAAAGCCCCGCCGGCAAGAAAATACGGCTTAGCACCTCATTTTGAACAGCAGTCGGAGAGTGGCTGCTTTTGCCGTCAGGCGAGGAAGATGAGTCTTTGCCGACGGGAGTGGACTCTGTTCGTCCATGACCGGAGGCAAAAACAAAGTCTGACGAAGCATCACGGCAAAATGAGCCACTCTGCGGCCCGGCAACCTGCCGGGCGTTACTTAGCTCAGGAAAAGCCGCCGCCTCCGCTCGGGCAGCCCCCGCCCCCGCAGCCGCCCGCCATGCGGGAGGCCATGGGGTGCACGGGTCCCGGCTTATAGGGAAAACCGCCTTTTTTCAGCGGGCTCGGCACGGAGAGCAGGCGTTCTGTTTTTTGAGAGGCGCACTTGGGGCAGACGGGGGCGCAGTCGCTCTCGCCGCTCAGATCCTCAAAGCAATGGCCGCAATCGCGGCAGAAAAAATCGTACAGGGGCATGGGCGTACCCTCAACCAAGCCAGGCTTGCAGGCTTTCTATGATTTTACGCGCCTGATCGGCGCTGGAAATGGTGAATTTGGACTGCCGACGGTATTCGCCGCCGCTTTTTTTATAGCGCTGGATCACGAACTTGTCCGGGCCGTAGGTGTTTTTTTCCGCAATCCAGTCCTGGTAGCGGAAGAGCACGGTGGCCCAGGCTCCTTTGGACAAAACGGCCTTGTCCAGTTCCTTCACCACAAGCTGACCGTTTTCTTCGTAGTTGACGGTCAGATCATCCACGGATGCGCTCATCCGTTCCTCCTTATACAGCATTCCACGCTTGAAATCGTTGTCTGCCGGCGGGCGAAGCCCGCCTTGCACCTATTTCGCGGCGGGGATCTTCGGGAACAATCCCCCGAGCATTTGCACTTTTTCAACGTGTGCATGCCAAGATGCAGATAAAACAAACACGGAATCCCGCGGTCGCGGGATTCCGTGAGCTTGCCCGGTCCACGCCGCGCGCTCGCCCGGCTCCTGCAGGCTGAAGCTTGCCGGAACACCCTTGATGTTCTCGGACAACGGCGGGGACTTCACATAAACTCTTACAGGCTGAAGCTTGCAAGCACGCCCTTGATGTTCTCGGGCAGCGGCATGGGCTTCAGGCGAAAATCCTCGACCGAAGGACCGAACATGCTCGAATACACCTTGGCGGCGTTGGTTATCACTATGCCCTGCTCGGCCATGGTCAAGCGGCCGCCCTGCGCCACCTTGTCCGCAAGCACGGCCATGGTGATGGAATCGCCGCCCGCTGAAGTTCGGCTCATCATACTTCGTCTCCCTTTCGCGGATGCGCATCCGCAGCGGAATCAGCGCCGTCCGTGGCGAATAAAACTGCTTTCCCGCATTCCGCCGACAACATACACTCTTCGCCGGCCGGACGCAAGCGGGAGACGTCATCTCAACAGGGCCTGGGCATAGCGCTCGACAGGGGCGTATTCGTCGGTAAGCGGCGGCACGTCGGCGGGCACGGGCTGTGCGATGCGGGTGCGCAGCATGGCCTGTATTTTTTCGGAAAGCCTGGGCGCGCGCCCGGCAAAGACCTCGGCGAGATCGGGGCGTTTTTCGGGCAGGGCGAGCAGCATGAGATTCTGGACTTCATCAAGCCGCGCCGGGTTCTGCACGGCAAAGCAGTGGGTTTCGGGAAAGGATCGGGCGAACGCGCCGTGTATGGCGCGGAAAAGCGCGCCGTTTTCGCCGGAAAAGGCGGAGATGACGTTCATGATCACCATGCCGCCGGGCGCCAGAGCCCTGCGCACGGCGGCCGCGGCTTCTTCCGTCCCCATCTGGAAGGGCACGCTGTAATAGGAGTTGAACACGTCGATGAAGATCAGATCATACAGCTGCGTGTTCGTATTGAGAAAGCGGCGGGCGTCCTGATGATGGACGCGCATGCGGGGATCGTCGGGCAGTTGGAACCATTCGCGCGCCAGGCGGGTCATGCCGGGGTCGAGTTCAACGACGTCGAGCCTCAGTTCCGCACCGCTTAAGCCCCCGCGTCCGGCCAGCAGCCATTTGGGCACGGAACCGCCGCCCCCGCCCAGCATGAGCACGCGCTTCGCCCCCGGGTGCAGGGCCGTGCCCAGGGCGTAATACCGGGTGTATTCCGCATAGAGTTCTATGGGATCGTCAAGATACATGCCGGACTGGAGCTTGCCCGGATCGGTGCGGATGAAACGCACTTTCCGCCCGCCCTCGGCAATGCCCTCAAGCACCTGTATGGTGTTGTAGGGCGTTTCCAGCACGGGCAGCGAGCCGGCTTCGGCACGGGCATCCTCATACGAGCGGTCGGCAAAGCCCGCACCCAGAGTGAGCGGAACAAGCAGCAGCGCGGGAGCGTTTTTGCGGACGCAGGCCAGCAGGGAAAGCACGCCCGCCGCGGCCGCCGTGCCGAGCAGGATCTGGGTGCTGGTGAAGTACGAAATGAGCACAAAGCCGCCCAAAAAGGTGCCCACAATGCTCCCGGCCGTGGAAAGCGCGTACAGCCGCCCCACCGTGGCCCCGGAAGATGCGAGGCCGGCCAGACGCAGACGCACGATGTAGGGCGGGACCATGCCGAAAAGCAGGGCGGGCAGGCCGAAATAGAGCAACGCGCCGAGCACGGCCGCCACGTGGAGGTTGGGCAGGGTTTCCATGAGCCGGATGCCGAACAGGGGATGGACAAGCGTGGTCAGCGCCGTGCCGAAGCCCCCCCCGGCCAGTATGGCGCCGAGAACGCGGGGAGAGAGCCTTCTGTCGGCCAGCCGGCCTCCCAGCCAGGCCCCGAGGGCCAGAAAGGCCAGCACCACGCCGATCAGGCTCGTCCAGACCACGGTGGAGGTGCCCACATGCGGCGCCATAAGGCGCGCCCCGACCATTTCGAGAACCATGACCAGGATGCCGCTCAGGAAGATGATGACTTCAAACATACGTATCCTTCGGAGTTGCGTGCACGTCGTCACATAATTTATGCTTCAGAGAGGACACCGCATGAGGATTTTCGTTCTCTGCCGAGGAGGACGAGCTTTTTGTGGAGGGAGTGTACTCTTATCGTACTCGACCGGAACAAAAAGCGAAGTCCGACAAAGGCAGAGGGCGAAAAGATCATGCGGGCCGCCTATCGCCGCTCTGCGAAAAAATCCTTCAGCAAAGCGGCGCATTCCTCGCCCGCCACGCCGCCCATGTGCCGCACCCGGTGGTTGAGAAAGGGCAGTTCAAGCCCCTCCAGGCGGGACTGCACCGCGCCGGCGAGCGGATCGGCCGCGCCGTAAACCAGCATGTCCACGCGGGCATGCGCCAGAGCGCCGGCGCACATCAGGCAGGGCTCCAGCGTCACGACCAGCGCGCCGCCCAGGCGGTAATTGCCCAGCGCTTCCGCCGCCCGGCGCAGAACCAGGATTTCCGCGTGCGCCGTGGGATCGTTCAATTCCAGGCAGGCGTTGCGCGCGGCGGCAAGCATGCGGCCGTCCGGCGCGCAAAATACCGCGCCCACGGGCACTTCGCCCTGCTCCGCGCCTTTGCGGGCCTGCTCCAGGGCAAGCGCCATCAGCTCCTCCCAACTCCGGCCCGGAGGCGGCGGGGGCACGGGGCCGCGCACCGTCGTTATGTCCCCATAAAGCGCGTGATGTGCGCCAGCACTTCCTCGGGGCTGTCGCAGAGCGTGCAGCAATCGCGCACTTCCTGTTCCCTGATATAACCTTCCGCGACCATGGAGGCGTTCATCCAGTCGAGAAAGCCCCGCCAGTAGTCCGCATCGTAGAGGATGATCGGGAAGGGGCGGATGCGTTTGGTCTGCGACAGCACAAAAGCCTCGGAAAACTCGTCTATCGTGCCCATGCCGCCCGGCATGACCACATAGGCCACGGCGTATTTGACGAACATGAGCTTGCGCACGAAAAAGTAGTGGAAATCCAGCCGGGTTTTGACATAGGGGTTGCAGCCCTGCTCAAAGGGCAGCTCGATGCGCAAACCCACGGAAGTGCCGCCGGCTTCGGTCGCGCCCTTGTTGGCGGCCTCCATAAGGCCGGGGCCGCCGCCGGTGATGACGCCGTAGCCCTGCTCGACCAGCATGCGGCCAAGCTTTTCCGCGTCGGCGTAGAGGGGGCTGTCGGGCTTCGACCGCGCGGAGCCGAACACGGACACGCAGTTGGTGAAACCGCTCAGGGTTTCAAAACCGTCCACCATCTCGGCCATGATCTTGAAAAGCCGCCACGCCTCCCTGCTCGACAGGTCGTCAATGGGGCCGCGTTTGCTCATGGGCATGCGAACTCCTTGGGGCATTTTTTGCCCACAGGCAGCCTATGGCCTGCCGGCAGGCAGGTCAAGGGGCGGCCGTTCCTTCCGCAGGGCATTCTCCATTTCATGAAAACGGCTTGTGCGTTTATGCATACATAGCGCCCATTTAATCCATATTGTGCATAAAATTTTCTCAAATTTTACTTTTTATGATGTTTTTGGCTTGACATTTTCACCCAAATAAGCAAAAAGAAATGCCTAGGCTGAAGAACACTTCAGCCGAAATCTCTCAAAATCCTCATCGCCAACCACAACAGGAGAAAATACGCATGTCTGTGAACCATTATGACCTCCGGCATTATTACAAAAGCATGGCGAGAATTTTGGATCGTGAAGTCCGGACGGGGCAGCGCAGGCCCGGCATGGACTGCACGCGCGCGGCCGCGTTGGCGATAGAGGATTGCGAGGCCGAAGGCCGCGTTACGCCCAAAGAGATCAACTCGGCCGTGGAAAATGTCCTGCGGGCCTTCATGGAAAATGTCGAAGAGAGAGTTCAGGCGCGCAAAGAGGAATATCTGCGGGAGATGCGCATGCGCCGGGGGAAGATCGTCCATGACGAATGGGAGGAAGAAGAACATCCCCGCGATGATGGCGGGCGCTTCACGGTCAAAGGAACAGGAAGGTCACGCGGCAACTCGGAACGGAATACTCCGCGTGCCCGGACGGAGACTGAGCACCTTTCCTCCTTACGTTCCGACAGAGGCAGAGAGCTTATGATGCCGGGACACAAAAATCCCGACGCGGGGCAGAAGAATTATCAACAACCCGATCGGGCACGGGAACTCATGCTGCAGGGGCACGGGCAGGCGCAACAGAGAGAAATATCTGAAGTTTCGCAAAGAACATTTACGTCAACCCTGTTGAAGGCTTTTGGAAACGTCCCGAAATCGGGAATGCAGTTTGTCGGAGATTTGCTGAATGCTATGCTCAGTCCGTTCGAAACAGGCGAGGGAATTATCCGAATCATTGCCGGGTATGCTTGCCAGGTCACCGGCGAAGAGAGAAAATACCGTATATATTCCGATGCAATGACGCAGTATTTCATGGAGCGCTATGGTTCGATGGAGAAGTTCATTGAGACCTTGGAGAAAGATCCTGTCGGTCTCGCCGGGGATATCAGTATATTTTTCACTGCAGGAGCGGGGGTTCTCAAAACGTTGGCAAAGGGGGGTACAGTAGCGGCGCGGGCGCTCCCCACCGGAAGCACGCTTGCCCGTGGTGCTCAAACAGCGTCGGGCGTCGCGGAAAGAACTGCGACAGCTGTCGGAGCAGCGGGAAATATGGTTGATCCTCTGTACGTGCCTGGGAAAGTGGCCGGAAAAGCTGCGCAAGCTTTATCACGTTCGCCTCAAACGCGAAATGTAGGTAGATTGGGAACTCTGTTTTCCCGCAGCAGAAGTATGTTAAGAGGTGCAAAAAATGCGTCCGGCATTGGCGGCACACAGAAAGCCATAGAAAGAGGAAGCGAGAACGATATGGAATAGTTTTTCACAAAATGGTCACACTCAAGAGGCAACACGGTCAATCATCGCGCTGCCTTTTTTATCACGTTTGCGTGCTCTGTCTTGCGCCAACTCTATCCAGGTATTTTTAAATTTTGATGAGAAACTAAAAAATAATAACCAAGGGAAACACAATACACTGTATAGAAAAAATATCTCTATTGATTTTTTTTGTAAAATAATCTGAAAATTATTTTTTTCATTGAATTCCGTGATGATATATACATAATTATAGTAAAATAATGATATTAAAAATGGGGATATTAATAAAAATATCCTTGATATATAAAGATATTTTTTGTTAACCATGATGGTATTACAGAGTATATATAGTATAATTCCAGCATATACTATACACAAAAGTAAAGCAATCCATCCGTATATTGCTGTTAATCTTGATTTATTAATTAAAAGTTCGGCAATAGTAAATCCAACATCAACTGTGTACATGCATGCGAATATTGAACATACTTCATAGGCAAAAAAAATGTTTTCAAAACTTTTGTAGCCCCCTCCTGATTTGCGATATATTCTTATATATAACAAGAGGATAAATACAAAAATAATCCACAGAAAAATCATTACATAATTTTTCCCTTCTCCCACCAAATATGCAAGTAAGTCCGTCATGGCGTCCGCCGTGCGCAATATATGAAATCAACCGATTTTCAGACAAGGTGTAAAGTGCAGTCGAAAATTACGGCTTTTTCCCGTCGGCGGCAAGGGCGGGTCGCAACCGGGGCCGAGCATGGACTGCATACGCGCGGCCGCGTTGACGATAGAGGATTGCGAGGCCGAAGGCCGCGTTACGCCCAA
>JAVBNZ010000005.1:0-32717 GCA_031551145.1 Desulfovibrionaceae bacterium
GGAGCGTGTGCTTCGGCTCCCTGAAGGAGCGCTTCGGTGTCATCTGGAGCCTGAACCTCTGCCGGATGCCCGAAGCGTGACACCGCGTTCTTTTCGTTCCTGCCTGTGTCGGACATCGCTTTTTACTCCGGGCGGGTATTGGAGAATACACTCTCTCCGTAAAAAGCTCGTCCTCCTCGGCGGATGACGAAAACTCCGACAGTGTCGAAAACCCTTAACAACAAACACGCAACACCACGGAAAATCCCTCATGAAAAAACATATCTGCCTGTTGCCGGGCGACGGCATAGGCCCGGAAATCGTGGAAGAAGCCGTTCAGGTGCTCAAACTTGTCGCGCAAAAGTTCGGCCATGAGTTCGGCTTTGCCTCGGCCCTGATCGGCGGCGCGGCCATCGACGCGACCGGCAACCCCCTGCCCGCCGAAACCGTGGCGGCGTGTAAAACCGCCGACGCCGTGTTCCTCGGCGCGGTGGGCGGCCCCAAGTGGGACGCGCTCGACAACAAAACCCGGCCCGAAGCCGGGCTGCTCGGCATACGCAAGGCATTGGGGCTCTTCGCCAACCTGCGCCCGGCCCTGCTCTTTCCCGAATTGGCCGGGGCCTGCCTGCTGCGGGCCGACATCGCCGCCGCCGGCCTGGACATCATGGTGGTGCGCGAGCTTACCGGCTGCGTCTATTTCGGCGAGCCGCGAGGCATCGAAATGCGCAACGGCGAGCGCACGGGCTTCAACACCATGCTTTACAGCGAGTCCGAGGTGCGGCGCATCGCCAAGCTGGCTTTTGAAACCGCGCGCCTGCGCCGCAAAAAGCTCTGCTCCTGCGACAAGTCCAACGTGCTCGACGTCTCCCGCCTGTGGCGGGACGTGGTGATTGAAGTCCACAAGGATTTTGCCGACGTGGAACTCACCCACATGTACATTGACAACGCGGCCATGCAACTGGTGCGCAACCCGGCCCAGTTCGACGTGATTGTCACCGGCAACCTTTTCGGCGACATACTCTCCGACGAAGCGGCGGTGATCACGGGCTCGCTCGGCATGCTGCCCTCGGCCTCGCTGGGCGCTTCCGGGCCGGGGCTGTTCGAGCCCATCCACGGCTCCGCGCCCGACATCGCCGGGCAGGACAAGGCCAACCCGCTTGCCGGCATCCTCTCCGCAGCCATGATGCTGCGCCTGGGCTTCGGCCTGGAAAAGGAAGCGGCGGCCGTGGAAAAGGCCGTGCGCGCCTGTTTGGCCGACGGCTACCGCACCGGCGACATCATGGAACCGGGCAAGGCGCTGGTGGGCACGAAACTCATGGGCGAGCTGGTAAGAGAACGCCTTTAATCATGCTGCGGTCTTTTTGCCCTCTGCCTTTGTCCAGAAAGCTTTTTTATTCCGGTCGAATACCATAAGAGTATACTCTCTCCATAAAAAAGCTTTCTTCCTCGGCAGAGAACAAAAATCCTCGCAGCGCAGGCGAACCGAAGATTGTACAAAGAAAGTAAAAAAAACACACGGGGAACATATGACCAAGCTCTTCGCCCCGCCGGCGCCGCCCGCGCCCGACAACGGCGCGCTGGAGGAAATCGTCGCCGCCATGTGCTCCGATGTATCCCTGGAGGCCGTGTGGCACCGCACGGCCCAACAGGCCTCCATGCCTTCGCAGGAGGTTCTGCGGGAAATCATGGCCCGGCTGCGCACGGCCATCTTTCCCGGCTATTTCGGGCCGCCCTCCCCGCGCCTGGAATCGCTGCACCATCATCTGGCCGTGAACCTGGAAGGGCTCTATCCCCTGCTGGCCGAACAGATCCGCTGCGGCGGCTGCTTCGCCTGCGACGGAGAACGCAACGCCTGCCTGGAATGCGCCGAAAACGCCGGCGGCAAGGCCCTGGCTTTTTTGCGCGGCCTGCCCGAACTGCGCCGTCTGCTCGCCTCCGACGCCAAGGCCGCGTATGAGGGCGATCCGGCGGCCAAAAGCCCCGGCGAGACCATTTTCTGCTATCCTTCCATGCACGCGATGATCCACCAGCGCATCGCCCACAGCCTGTTCGCGCTGGACGTGCCGCTCATCCCGCGCATCATCACGGAAATGGCCCACGCCCACACCGGCATCGACATTCACCCCGGAGCGCGCATAGGCGAGGAATTCTTCATCGACCACGGCACGGGCGTGGTCATCGGCGAAACCTGCATCATCGGGCGCTGCTGCCGGCTGTACCAGGGCGTGACTCTGGGCGCGCTCTCCTTCCCCAAGGACGAGCACGGCAACCCCATCAAGGGCATACCCCGCCACCCCATTCTGGAGGACAACGTCACGGTGTACGCCGGGGCGACCATTTTGGGCCGCATCACCGTGGGCGCGGGTTCGGTCATCGGCGGCAACGTGTGGCTGACCCACGACGTGGAGCCCGGTGCGCGCATTGTGCAACAGCGCTCGCACAGCCCGGCCGGTAACGAAAAACTCATGGGCAACGGTAAGAAGTAGACGGCCCAACTACGTCTTTTGTCCGACAGCTTCGTCAAGCGGCCCTTTTGCTCCGGTCACGTACGAGAAGAGTACGCTCCCGTCGCAAAAGGGCCGCTTTTCTTGCTTTCGGCGCAAAATCCGTTATTTGGCAATCAACCCGCGGCAAACGGAATCGCCGCTCAAAGTGTTTCAGTCGGAGGCGATATGCGCTTTTTTATTCATACAATCAAAACGCTGCTCTGCGTCGCATGCATCTGCATGCTCGCGGCCTGCGCGGCCGGCGGGCCCGAAGTCAAGGCCAAGGGCGAAATGGTTGTGGGCGGCACGGTGGAAAGCGGCAGATAAGGAGCATGTTCCTCCGGGGGGGTGTTTTTTCCTTGCGTCCGGGCAGACTTTCGGCTACATGCGATGCAGCTTCGATTGTTCAATCAATTCATTAATTACACTGTGATATATGTCACAAGCGCCCCTGCGCGCCCAGCGCCCCGGATTCGCCGCAATCCCCGGCCGCTGTTGCTTTGCGGCCCGGCAACGGCGCATGCGCCCCTCCCGCGGCCCGCGTTTGCTCTCGGGAACGCGCCGCGCCCGAAAGCACGGCCGGGAAAAGTTTTTATGGATCGAATGCGTGCTCTGTGCTAGGGTGTGCGCCTGTGTACCGCAATCCGCGCGGCTGTGGCGCGACGTGCTGAATCCGTTTGTTACGGATGTTCTGTATTTGTGAAAATAAAAACACAGGGAGAAGTCGAATGCCCGAAAAGAAGAGAATACTCGTGGTGGATGACGAAGCCGATGTGAGAGCGTATCTGAGCGCCCTGTTTGAGGACGCCGGCTACGCGGTGCTCACCGCCGACGACGGCCTGCAGGCTCTGGATGTCACGCACAGGGAAAAACCCGATCTGATCACGCTGGACATCAGCATGCCCGAACAGTCCGGCGTGCGCACCTACCGCCAGCTCAAAACTGAAGAAGGCCTGAAACAGATCCCCGTGATCATCATCACCGGCTTCTCGGAAAAAATGAGCATTTACCTCAAAAAACTTTCCGGTTTCCCCTTCCCCGAAGGGTTCGTCAACAAACCTGTGGTTCCGGCCGAACTTACCAAGATGGTAGAAGAAATCTTCAACAAATAGCCGATCGGACGGTGGGGTCGGACATAGGCCGGCTCTAGGATTTCACGGCTGTGCGCCGTGCCATTTTTAATGCGGAAGGCCGCGTTACCACGGAGACCTGAAATATGACAAGTCTTGTATATCTGGCAGCATATGCGGGCACGATCGTCTGTGTGGCAATTGTCGCTCTCAAGGTGATAAACTACCTTAAAAAGCCCGTCCATGTCCGTTGGGAACTGTATCCGGTCGCCCATGAGCCGGAAGCGAACAAAGTCTCCTACGGCGGCAGTTATCTGGAAAAAACGGACTGGTGGAAAGAAACCTACAAAAGTTCCTTCATCAACGGCATGAAAGGCCTGCTGACGGAACTGCTGTTCCTGCACGCCACCTTCGAGCACAACATCCAGCTCTGGTACCGCACCTATCCCTTCCACCTCGGGCTGTACATGCTGCTCGGCGGTATCTTCCTCACCCTGTTTGCGGCCCTGGCCCAAATTATCGGCGTCGAGCCGGGCGTATTCCTCACCGCTGTCGGCAACATCGTCCAGGTGCTGAGCTTCATCGGCTTTATCGGGATCATCTTCGGCGCGAGCGGCCTGCTCTGCCGGCGCCTGCACCAGGAAGACCTGCGCAAATACAGCACGCGCGAACACTATCTGAACCTGACGGTCTTCATCGTCCTGGGCGCGCTGGGTCTGCTCGCCTGGCTGGCCAATCCTTCTTTCTTCGCTCTGGGGCGCGACTTTTTCGCATCCATGCTGACTTTTAAATTTGCCCCCCTGGACAGCTCCCTTTTCGGACTCTATCTTATCTGGGGTTTCATTCTGGCCGCATACGTGCCCGCCACCCATATGGGCCACTTCTTCATGAAATACTTCCTGTACCACGACATCCGCTGGGGCGATCAGCCCACGAAGGACAACGCCGCAACGCAGAGGAAGATCATGGAAGTGCTCGGTTACCCGGTAAGCTGGAGCGCCGGCCACATCCAGGGCGACGGCAAGAAAACCTGGGCCGAAGTCGCCACGACAAACCCCACCGCCGCTCCTGAAAAAGACAAGAAGTAGGAAGGAGTACCCATGAAATCTTCGCTCGAACTCAACGATGTTTCCAAAGTAAACGGCCAGCTCACCACCGTTGAAATGGATGAAATTATGGATCTGCCGATCGACATGCCTCCGCATGCGTGGAAAGCCCTGACCGACGAACAGAAGGACAAATACTGCGCCCTGCTCGACGACCTGATCGTGCTTCAGATCCCCAGGCCCAAAACCCCGCAGGAAGAAGAAGAGCTGGTCAACAAGTTCCTGGACGGCATGCGCAAGCTCTTCAGCAAGGAAAACAACTGGACCTTCCTGCCCATGCTGGAAACCAGCATGGATTATTGCGCCCAGTGCAACTCCTGCTCCGATGCCTGCCACCTGTTTGAGGCCACCAAGGGCAACGAGATGTACCGGCCGAACTTCCGCTCCGAAATTTTCCGGCGCATCTACAAAAAGTACATCAAGCAGGAACCCTTCGCCAAATGGCGCTACGGCGACATCGACCTGAACTGGAAAACCGTGGCCCGCCTGGGCGAACTGGCCTACCGCTGCAACCTCTGCCGCCGATGTGCCCAAACCTGCCCCATCGGCGTGGACAACGGCCTGATCGCCCGCGAAATCCGCAAGCTCTTCAGCCAGGAACTGGGCATCAACCCGCCCGAACTGCACGACAAGGGCTCCATGCTCCAGATGCGCACCGGTTCCTCCACCTCCATGGATTCCATGGTCGTGCGCGACAACGTGGACTTTATCGACGAGGACTTTTCCGAACTCACCGGCTACGAATTCCACACCCCGTGGGACAAGGAAGGGGCGGACATTCTGCTCATCCACAACGCGGGTGAAATCATGGCCTGGCCGGAAAACGTGGCCGCCTTCTCCATCATTTTCGAAGCGGCCGGCCTTTCCTGGACGCTTTCCAGCGACCTTGCCGCCTACGACTCCATCAACTACGGCACCTTCTACGACGACGTGCAGTTCGCCCGCACCGCTATTCTGCACGCTCAGGCCGCGAAAAAACTCGGCGTGAAAAAAATCGTGCTGGCCGAATGCGGGCACGCCCACAAGGCCCTCACCGTCATCGCCGACCGCGTGCTGCCCCAGGAACTCAACACCCCCAGGGAAAGCTTTTTGCCCACCCTGCGGGATATCGTGCTCTCCGGCAAGCTCAAGCTCGATCCTTCGCGCAACAACTTCCCCGTGACCCTGCACGACCCCTGCAACGTGGTGCGCCTGATGGGCATTGTGGAGCCGCAGCGTGAAATTCTGCGCCGCATCTGCCCGCAATTCCGCGAAATGGCCCCCCACGGCGTCGAAAACTATTGCTGCGGCGGCGGCTCCGGCTTCGCCATCATGAGCCGCAACAACATCGAGCCCTGGCGCAACAACATCTCGGGCCGCAAAAAGATGGATCAGATCCTGCGCGCTTTCGGCGACTGCCTGGGCCCCGAAACCAAAAAATACGTCTGCGCCCCCTGCTCCAACTGCAAGGGCCAGATCCGCGAACTCATCGCCCACAACAATCTGCTCGAAGAGCAGGGCCTCCAGTACGGCGGAATCGTCGAACTGGTGGTGAACGCCATGGTGGACACCAACCCCGGCTTCATCAAGTGGGAAGAAGAATAGTTCCTGAAGGCACCATGAACCAAGGGCCGTTCCGAAAGGGACGGCCCTTTTCGTTGTCGACGCGTCCGCCCGCGGCCTTCCCGCGCGGGGGCCGGGGAAGTGTAAAGTTCCCCTGTAAGTGCAAAAATCTCTTGCCCAAATCAGGGTCTCTCGATATAAACTGATTGCAGGTTTTATATCCGCAAGTAAGGAGGAGCAACATGGCACTGGCTTCGGAAAAGAAAATTCTCATTGCCGATGATGAACCCGATGTGCGCAACTTCCTCTCCACCTGTGCCGAGGACGCCGGCTTCATAGTGGAGACGGCCGTGGACGGAGAAGACGCCGTTGCCAAGGTGCAGAGCTTTGATCCCGATCTCATGACCCTCGACATGGTCATGCCCAAAAAATCCGGCTACAAGGTGCTCAAGGAAATCCGCGCTATAGAAAAATACGCCAAGCTCCCGGTCATCGTCATCACGGCGCATGCCCACGACGACTTGGGCAGCGAAGACATGAGCAAGATGTACGCCACCTTTTCCGGTCCCAACGCCCCCCGCGTGACGCTTGAAAAGCCCATTACCCCTGAAAAGCTTGTAAAAACCATCGCCGATATTCTTGATGTCGATTTAAGCGCCTCCAAACCCGCCGCGCCGAAAGACGACGTGGTCAGCCTTCTCGGCGGAGCGGACGCCGCCACCTTGGAGAAGGTACGCGAACTGCTCGCGAAAAAGGGCGGCTAGCGCTTTTACGTATCCGCACGCAGGCCTTCACTTTCTTTGCCTCCCCCCGTGCGGGCGCTGCGCAGGTAAGCGGCGTCCGCACATTTTTTGCGCCGCCCTCAACTCGACTCGGGACCGCCATGCCGAAAAAAATCGCCATTGTCGACGACGAAGCGGATATCCGCCTCTACCTTGCCTCCATCCTTGAAGACGAAGGTTTTACGGCGATAAACATCGGCCATACCGAGCCGATTATGGAACGCCTGCTCAAGGAAAAACCCGACATCGTCATCCTGGACATCATGATGCCGGGCATCAGCGGCCTTTCGCTGTACAAACTGCTTCGGGAAAACCCGGCTTTCACCGGGACGAAACTCGCCATTTTAAGCGGCATGCTCAGCGGGACGAATCCCAACGAGCTCGCCGAACTCACCGGCGATCCCGACTTCATCCCGCCGGACGCATTTCTCTTCAAACCGGTGAACGTCAAAGATTTTCTCGCGGCGGTGCATAGTTTGTCGGGAATCGATCCGTAACCGTCCTGCCGACGCCCCCTGCGGATCGCCCGGCGGCCTTTGGTCGCCGCGTGCCGAGCTCTCTGAGAAGCCGAAAACCGTTTCGGCATGCGAGCTTCATCAATCACCGGGCACGAGATGAAATCAGTTCAAAGGAGATCAGCGTGAATACTCCGCATGCCTCAGAGGAAACCGGGGGTAATGCCCTGCACGCCTCATTTGTGGCCGATATGGATTCATGGAAGGAAAAAGGCCTGTTCGACGCGCTGCCCGTGCCGCTCGCCGTGCTTAACCGCAATTACGAAATCAAATACGCCAATAAAGAGTTCAGCCGGGTTTTCGGCTCCTGGGAAGGCAGCAAATGTTGGTATGCCTACCACAAACAGGATAAACTCTGCCAGGATCGCCCCTGCTCCCGAACCTTCAAGGACGGCCTGCCCCGCATCAGCAGGCGCGCGGGCGTTACCCAGAGCGGACAGACCATCCATTACGTCAAATACTCCATTCCGCTGGCCGACGCCGAAGGCCGGGTGAACCACGTCCTGGAGATCTGCATCGACACAACGGCCGCCAGCATTTTGCGGCGGGAATACCAGTCGCTCTTCGACATGGTGCCCTGCAACATCATCGTGCTCGACAAAAAGCTGCGCATTACCGATTCCAACAAGATGGTCTGCGACACCTACGGCGACCTTACCGGCAAGCTCTGCTATTCGGCCCTGAAAGGTCAGGAGGACGTGTGCATAGAGTGCACGGCCCAAAAAGCCTTCAGCGAAAGAAGAACGGTGTACGACCAGCAGGTCTGGCTCACGCCGGGCGGCGGGATGAAGCAGTATCAGGTCACGGCCGTGCCCATCATTGATGAAAAAGACAAGGTCAGCGCGGTCATGGAAATGGCCGTGGACGTCACCGAGCTGATCCGCCTGCGCGAGCAGCGCGAGCTGAGAAACCTCATGCTGGCCGGCATAGTCACCAAATCGATGCGCGGCATAGTGGTCATAGACACCAACGGCAACATCCCCATTCTCAACACGGCGGCCAGGCAGATGCTCGAGCTTTCGGGCAGCGGCATTTATTCGCCCGAGGACATTTATGAAAAGCTGCCCGATTTCGTGCTGGACGCCATACACAAAGGAGCGACAAAGTTCAGCTTTCCCGAGGTGATGCTCTTCCCGGAACGTGAAGAGGACGCCGTGCCGGTAACCATCGAAGGCACACGCCTGCGCCAGGGCAAGAAGCAGCTCGGGTTGCTTCTCACTTTCCTTGATCTGCGCGAAATCCGCAGACTGGAGCACGGCAAGCTCGAAGCCGAACGCATGGCCGCCGTGGGGCAAACCGTCTCGGGCCTTGCCCACGGCGTGAAAAACCTGGTCACGGCGCTCGAAGGCGGCATGTACATGCTCTCCAGCGGCATGCAGAACGGCAAGATCGAACGCATCGCCCAAGGCATGGAGATGCTGCAGCGCAACATCGAGCGCATAGGCACCTTTGTCAAAACCTTCTTGAGCTTCGCGCGCGGACGCGAGATCAAGGTCAACCTGAGCAGTCCCGCCGCAGTGGCCAAGGAAGTGGTTGACCTGTATCGGGTCAGAGCCGCCGAACAGCAGGTGCGCCTGGAATTGGAAGCCGACGAAAATATCGCGCCCGCGCCCATAGATTACGAGAGCATGCATGAAAGCCTGACCAACCTCGTGGGCAACGCCATAGACGCCTGCATGATGAGTTCGGACAAGGACGACAAATTCGTGCGCGTAAAGGTGAGCGAAAAAGACGGGGTCATCGCCTTTGAGGTTCGCGACAACGGCTGCGGCATGGACTACGCGGTCAAGCAGAAGGTGTTCACCAATTTCTTCACCACAAAGGGGCAGGGCGGCACGGGCCTCGGGCTGCTCATGACCAAGAAGATCGTGCAGGAGCACGGCGGCAGTATGGAGCTGGAATCGGAATTCGGCCAGGGCACGACCCTGCGCATTCTTCTGCCCAGAGACAGGCTGCCGGACCTGGCCGGAAAAGAAGGCGGCGAAAGCGACGAACAGGCTCCCGCGCAGCCGGAGGCCGGAACGTAGGAGCTTTGCCTTTACAAACGGCAAACTGCTCGACAGGGGTTTTCCCGCGAATCCCCGCACATGCGCAAGGCCGGCCCGCGCTTGTCGCTGTTCCGGGGAATGCTCGTCGCGGCGCGGATACGGAGGACAAATCCGCAAAAAAATCATGCGGTTGAAAATGGCGATAATATGATATATAAGAGCGCGACCACAACGGCGGCACACATGCCCCGTATACACTCTTTTACCGCCGGGATGCCGCAATGAACCTTACCCGTTTTCCCCGCCGCCGTTATTCACGTCCCACGCCCATCGAAAAACTGGATCGGCTGAGCAAGGCCCTGAACGGGCCCGAAATCTACATCAAGCGCGACGATCTTCTGGAGCTGGCCGGAGGCGGCAATAAAACCCGCAAGCTTGAATTTGTGGTGGCCGACGCCCTGAGCAAGGGCTGCGATACGCTTATCACCTGCGGGGCCATTCAGTCCAACCACTGCCGGCTCACCCTGGCCGCGGCCCGCCGCGAAGGCATGGCCTGCCGGCTGGTGCTGGAAGAGCGCGTGGCCGGCACCTATGATCCCAAGGCAAGCGGCAACAATCTGCTCTATCATCTGCTCGGCGCGGACGAAATCCGCATCTTCCCCAAAGGCATCAGCGAAGAGGAAGAAATGGGCAAGGTCGCGGCCGAGGTGATCGCCGCCGGAGGCAAAGGCTATATCGTGGACGGAAGCAACGCCGACCCGATCAGCGGGCTCGGCTATGTGCTCTGCGCTCAGGAAACCCTGGGGCAGCTTTTGGACATGGGCCTGCACCTCGACCACGTAGTGACGCCCAGCGGCAGTTCGGGCACGCACGCCGGCTTTTTGGCCGGCCTGCTCGGCATGAACGAGGAACGCGTCCTGGTCCACGGCATCAACGTGCGACGGGATAAAGCCGCCCAGGAAGAACGCATACGCAAGGTGACCGAGGGTGTGCTCGATCTTTTGGATATACGGCGGGATGTGCCGACGGAGCTTGTGCGCGCGGATGACGCTTACCTGGGGCCCGGCTACGCGCTGACCGACGAGGGCACGCTGGAAGCGATCAACATGACCGCCAAGCTTGAGGGCATTCTGCTCGATCCCGTCTATTCGGGCAAAGCCATGGCCGGGCTGATGGGCATGATCCGCAAGGGGACGCTCAAGCAGGGGGAAAAGGTGCTTTTTCTGCATACCGGCGGCTCGCCGGCGCTTTACGCCTACAAGGATCTTTTCTTCGATCCCTCGAGGGTGCGCAGCTATTTTTAGCGGGCTTCGTCTTATTTGTCCCTGTTCCACGGCATGAGCGCCAGCAGACGCGCCAGTCCGCAAAAGCCGCTTACGCCGGCGAAAACGAGCCCGGCGCCGACAAAGGCCGTCAGCCAGAGGAAGACGGGCGCGACAGAGGCCAGGGCAAGACTCAGCAGCACCAATCCGCCCGCCGCGACCTGCACCTGACGCATGATCGGCCAGGGGCGCTTTTCTTCAATTACGGGCAGGCCGGCTTCTTTCCAGGCCAGAAGACCGCCTTCCAGAATACGCGCCCGGCCGGGGGCAAGGCTGTCGAGCAGGGCTTCGTTGGCCTTGGTGCGGGTGCCGCTGCGGCAAAAAAAGACCACCTGCGCGTTTTCGGCTTCCTTCGGCAGGGGGGCGGGCATGAGAGGCAGGACGGAAAGAGGACGCAGATGCGCTTGCGCGATGCGTTGGGCACGATATTCATCGGGTTCGCGCAGGTCGACCAGCAGGATTTGATGCGCGGCCGCCGACGCGGCGGCTTCCTTGGGGGAGATGAGGGCAGCCATGATGCACTCCTTGAATGATGAACCATGCCCTTCACGGCGAAGCGCACGGCTTTGATTCCATTCAAACAGATACGCCCCCTCGGGCGATGCGTCAAACGCGGCCGGGATCAAAACCCGGAAAAAATGCGGAAAGCCTCCACATACGTACACGGGGCTTTCCGCATGCTGAAACATGCGACAAAGAAGTTCAGACTTCGCTTTTCACCTTGCGGAAAATCGTGCTGCGGTCGACCCGAAAATGCTTGGCGGTTTCCGCAATGGTGCCGTAACGCTTCATACCGGCCTTGATGACCACGGCTTCGAGCTCCCGCATGATCTCCTTGAACGATTTGCCTTCCATGTCGATGCTGTTGAATTCGATGCTGGAGGAGTCCGCACACGGGCGTGTCTTGCGCCGTTTCCGTCCGTCCGCGCGGGGGTCGGCGCCGTCGCGGCGGTTGGACGGTTCCGCGTCGAGCAGGCCGGCGATCTCCTGAAAAAGTCCGTGCATCGCTTCGCTCACCATGGTGAGAGGCGGTTCCTTTTCATGTTTCTTGTTCAAACATTGAAACGCGGCCAACAGTTCCTTCTGGTGGGCGATTTCGTCCTTCAGGCTGCTGAGCACGGTGATGTCGCGGATAAAGGTGATCACGCAGTGCAGTTCGCCCCGTGCGTCGAAAACGGGGTGGCCGGCCAGTACCACCGTGCGCCCGGTGACCACGCGCTGCACGCAGACGGCGGACTTTTTCTCCCTGACAACGCGGGGATTCATCACCGTGTCGAAAACTCCCTCGTCCACCAGGCTCTGCGTGTTGCGCCCCAATATCTTCTCACGAGGTACGCCGGTCATTTCCGCGTGTTTTGTATTGACCAGCAAAATAATGCCGTCCCTGTCAGTAATGCAGACGGCATCGGAAAACGCGTCGAAAAACTGATGAATGTAACTTTCAAGCATGTACAGCTCGATATCGGATTAAAGATCAGGCACGACACATGTGCGCGTATACATTTTTTGCATGCGGCGCTTGTGCGGATTTTCCGTTCATGCATTCACGGCACATAACGCCTGCCGCCATACAAAGCAAGATATAAAGCATAAACGCCGCTGCGCAGGCGGTTCCGCATTCCATCGCATCCGGCTCCCTAACGCGCAGCGGCCCGGAGGGACAGCGTTCGACGCAATGCCCGCAGGCCTCAAGACTGAGCTGTTGCCCCTGAAAAAGCACAAAGCGTTCCGCATCCATAACTTATTGCTTTTCTAATTTTTTTATTGATGCGCGCGGCCGGATGACTCCCTGCACCCGCCTCCCGTGTTGCAGAAAAACGCCGATATTTTTTTATAATCAGCCGGAATATCTTGCTTACAGAAAAGCGTTGCTGAAATGCACAGTTTTGCAATGCGTTCCCTTTTGTGCCCGTTTCCGGTATATATGTATAAAAATATTTATAACCAAGTGTATTATATAGAAATAAAAACACACCTTCCTCCAAAAAGCCGTCGTGCCTGTTGCAAAAAAGCAAAAAGCGGCACGGCATAAACGGCTGTATCCGCCTCTGCCCGCGCCGGTCGCATCTTTTCGGGGCTGAAAATTTTTCGGAAAAAGCATAAGAGCGTGACACGTCTTTTCGAGTGGAGGTGCGCAATGCATGAGCCTGATGCCCGTTTACGGCAGCTTCTCGCGGAAAAAAACTGGAAAACCGCCAAACAGGAGAGCGGCGCGCTCACTCCTATGCAGCTACGCGAAGTTATTGAAAATCTTCCCAGGCAGGATCGCGCCGTGTTCTTTCGCCTTGTGCCGCGCGAAGCGGCCAAGGAATGCTTTCAGCGCCTTACCCGCGCGGAACGCGAAGACATCGTCAGGGGGCTGGCCGAGCACACGCGGGAACTGACCGCCCTGCTCAACGATCTCGACCCCGACGACCGCACGGCTTTTTTCGAGGAACTGCCCGGCCGGATTACCCAGCGGCTGATGCAGATGCTTTCCTCTGAGGAGCGGGCCGTGGCCGCGCGCCTGCTCGGTTATCCCGAAGGCAGCATCGGCCGCATGATGACGCCGGAATACGTGGCCGTCAGGCCGCAGCAGACCATTGCGCAGGCACTGGAGCACATACGGAAATTCGGGCGGGATTCGGAAACGCTCAACGTCATCTACGTTGTGGATGAACAGTGGAAGCTCGTTGACGATCTGCGCATCAAGGAAATCATTCTGGCGGACGCGCGCCGGAACGTGGGCGAACTCTGCGACGGCCGCTTCGTCGCCCTGAACGCCTACGACGATCGGGAAGTCGCTGTAAAAATCTTCAAAGATCACGCCAGAATAGCCCTGCCGGTGACAGACACCGACGGCACCCTGCTGGGCATCGTGACCGTGGACGACGTGCTGGACGTGGCCGAAGAAGAACACACGGAGGACTTTCATAAATTCGGCGGCACGGAAGGCCTGGATCTTTCCTACACCCAAACGCCCCTGCTCGAGATGGTACGCAGGCGCGCCGGCTGGCTGATCATCCTCTTTGTGAGCGAAATGCTGACCGCCTCGGCCATGGGGCATTTTGACGGGGAAATCTCCAAGGCCGTGGTGCTGGCCCTGTTTGTGCCGCTGATCATCTCCAGCGGCGGCAACTCGGGCTCGCAGGCCGCCAGCCTGATCATCCGCTCCCTGGCCCTGTACGAACTGAAGCTGAAAAACTGGTGGTACGTGATGCGCAAGGAGCTGTTCTCCGGCCTGATGCTGGGGGCCGTACTCGGCGCGATCGGCCTTGCGCGCATCGCGGTCTGGCAGCAGGCCGGATTGTATGACTACGGTGCCTATTGGCTGTGGGTGGGGCTCAGCGTGGCGCTGTCCCTGGTCGCCATCGTGATGTGGGGCACGCTCGCGGGCTCGATGATCCCTTTTCTCCTGAAAAAAGCGGGGCTCGACCCGGCCTCGGCCTCCGCGCCCTTTGTGGCCACGCTGGTCGACGTGACGGGGCTGATCATCTATTTCAGCATCGCGGAATTGTTGCTGAAAGGACGATTGCTTTAGCGCCCCGCCTCCGGCCTCAGGCGGCGATACGTCCACAGCGCGCCGAGGGCGATCAGGGCGTTCACCGCGATCATGCCGTACAGGGAATTCAGGCCGCCCACGGCCTGCCGGACGATTTCGCTTTGCAGGTGGTGGTGCAGCGTGCCCAGATGGGCGATGAGCGCGAGGCCGCAGACCAGGGCAATAAGCAGAAAAGCGCGCCGGCTTTGCGCCCGCCCGACAAACAGGAACAGCGACACCGCGAGCAGCGCCGCGCCCTGCCCCCGCAACACGTTGTGCAACATGGACAGGGCCGTGTCGGAAAAGCCCAGCAGAGCATAAACCCGCTGCGGCTCGGCAAACAGGCTTTCATGAAAGGCCCGCGGCGCGATGAACAGCCCCAGAGCCGTTACGGTGTTGAGTATCTGGAAAATCCAATAAGTTCCAAACTGTATGCAGGCGGCCATGGCAACCTCCGGTGCGGGCGGGTCAGGCGGGCACCGGGCTGCGACTGCTGCAGCCCTGGACGCCATCCCTGCTCACGACGCCCGGGGCCGGTTCAATTCCTGTGGGTATACGGCATTCCAAAGCTACAGTGTTCTAGCCGCAGCGGTTATAGCCGCAGGCCTGGCAGATGTGGCAGCCTTCCTGGAAAATCAGCGGCTCGCCGCAGTCCGGACAGTTCTGGCCGTTCAGGCCGTTGGCGCCGTTGACGTTGACGGGCTGATCCTTGAGGTAGTTTTTTTCCAGCACCCAGGCAATGGCGTCGGGGATGGAGAGCAGCAGGCCCTTTTTTTGAAATACGGGATGTTCTCCGCCTATACCCTTGATCTGACTGACGATATCCTTCACTTCCACGCCGGACCGAAGGCAGAGCGAAACCAGCCGGCCGATGGCCTCGGCCTTGGCGGTAATGGAGCGGCCGGACTTGCCGATGGTGGCGAAAACCTCAAAGGGTTCGCCGTCCACCTCGTTGACGGTGAGGTACATGGCGCCCAGGCCGGTCTGCACCTTCTGGGTGAAGCCGCGCGTAAGATCCGGGCGTTTGCGCACCACGCCGGAGGACCTGGCCGCCGCACCCTGCTGCTTTTCCCGTTCGCCGGTGGAAAGCACCTGCACGGACTTGCAGCCGTCGCGGTACACGGTCACGCCCTTGCAGCCTTCCCTATAGGCCAGCATGTAGATGTCGTAAATTTCCTGTTCCGTCGCGCCGCTGGGCAGGTTGACGGTTTTGGACACGGCGTTGTCCGTGTGCCGCTGGAAGGCGGCCTGCATCTTGAGGTGCCATTCCGGCGCGATGTCCATGGCCGTGACAAAGGTGCGGCGCATGGTTTCGGGCAGAAAGTCCATGTCGCGTATGGTGCCCGTGGCCGCCACGCCTTCCATGAGGTCGGGGCTGTGCAGCCCTTCTTCCTCCAGGGCGGCTTCAAAATGGGGGTTAACCTCCAACAGGCGTTCTCCGTCCAGAATGTTGCGCGAAAAGCACAGGGCGAAGAGCGGCTCGATGCCCGACGAGCAGCCGGCGATGATGGACAGCGTGCCCGTGGGCGCGATGGTCGTCACCGTGGCGTTGCGGTATTTTTTCGCCGCGTCGCCGGCAAAGACCGATTCGCCCCAGGCGGGGAAGGGGCCGCGCTCTTTGGCCAGCAGGGCCGAGGCCCTGTGGCCTTCGTCGTTGACAAAGGCCATGAGGCGTTCGCCCAGGGCCGTGCCCTCGTCGGAGTCGTAGGCAATGCCGAGCTGGTAGAGCAGATCCGCGAAGCCCATGACGCCGAGCCCGATCTTGCGGTTGCGCCGCACGTTTTCGGTGATGCGCTCAATGGGGAAGCGCGAGGCGTCGATGACGTTGTCCAGAAAGCGCACGGCCAGATGGATGACGCGGGCCAGTTCCTTCCAGTCCACGCCCTTGTCCGCCGGGTTCTTGTCGCGGTCGTGGCCGGGCACGAAAAAGGCGGAAAGGTTGATGGAACCCAGGTTGCAGGCTTCATACGGCAGCAGGGGCTGCTCGCCGCAGGGGTTGGTGGATTCCATCTCCCCCTGCTTGGGCGTGGGATTGTCGCGGTTGATGCGGTCGAGGAAGACGATGCCCGGGTCGCCGCTCTGCCAGGCCTTGCGCACCAGCAGGTTGAAAACGTCGCGCGCGCGCAGCCGGCCGCGTTCCTCGCCGTTGTGGGGCGCGAGCAGGGGATATTCCTCGTCGGCTTCCACGGCGCGCATGAAGGCTTCAGTCAGGCCCACGGAAAGATTGAAGTTGTTGAACTCCCCTTCCACTTCCTTGGCCTTGATGAATTCAAGAATGTCGGGGTGATCGACGCGCAATATGCCCATGTTGGCCCCGCGCCGCGTGCCGCCCTGCTTGATCTGTTCCGTGGCCGTGTTGAAGATGCGCAGAAAGGACACCGGGCCGGAGGCCACCCCGCCGGTGGAGCCCACGCGCGATTCCTTGGGCCTGAGACGCGAGAAGGAAAAGCCCGTGCCGCCGCCGGACTTGTGAATCATGGCCGCGTGCTTGACCGCGTCGAAAATCTCCTCAATGGAGTCGCCCACCGGCAGCACGAAACAGGCCGAAAGCTGGCCGAGATCCGAGCCCGCGTTCATCAGCGTGGGAGAGTTGGGCAGGAATTTCCACTGGGTCATGAGCTCGTAAAAATCGCGGGCCAGGGCGTCGCGCGCCTGGGTCGAATTTTCGGGCTCCTGCCCGGCTATGGCCGAGGCCACGCGCCAGAACATGGAACGGGCGTCTTCCAGCAGTTTGCCGGAAGGATCTTTGCGGTAATAGCGTTTTTTGAGCACGATCTCGGTGTTGGGCGAAATCGCGGGCGCGGCCAGATTTTTGGGCATCTTCAGCATGGCGTGTGTAGGGTTTGAGGTGGGTGGGACGGAGCATTTCTCGCGCCCGCAAGATATAGATCAGGGGCGCAAAAAAAGTCCATGCCGCGCAGACGGCACGGCTCCGTTAACGATGTCGTTTACAACGGATTTTTTGTGAAATTTTTTTAGACTTTTTCATGATTTTTTCATGATATCAAGCCGTTGGCGTTGATCCGTAAACCATTCCGGCACGCCGTCCGGCGCGCCCTTCCCCCGCTCGCCGGCGGAAAGCATGCAAAACAGGCAAGCCCGTTTTGCCCGCCGACTCGCTCAAAGGCCCTGCCGGGCCTGCCTCCGGCGGCCTGTGACCGTCGCGCGCTCATCCTCAAACCATTCCGGCACGCCGTCCGGCGCGTCGGCCAACCTGCCCTGCCATTCGTCGCGCTGTTCGAGCAGCGCGCGCAGTTCCGCCAAAAGTTCGGCCTTGCGCGCCGTCCACAGGGGAGCGATCAATTCGCCGGGCGCGGGGTCGCTGGTCAGGCGCTGGATGACCAGGCGGGAAGGCAGCAGCGGCAGCGCCCCTGCCAGCAGATCCACATACTCCTCCCGCTTGAGGGGAGCGTAGCGCCCCTCGGCATGCTCGCTCTCCAGCGCGCTGCCCCGGCAAACATAGAGGCTGTGGATCTTCACTCCGGCCAGAGGCAGGGAGGCGGCCCAGCGTATGGTCTCCAGAAAATCCCCGCCGCTTTCGCCGGGCAGGCCGGCCATCAGGTGCCCGCACACACGCAGGCCCCGTTGCGCGGCCAGCCGCACGGCCCGCTCCGAGGCGGCGACGTCGTGTCCGCGCCCGATGCGGGTCAGGGTGGCGTCGTGCGCGCTCTGAAGGCCGAGTTCCAGCCATATTTCCGGCAGGGGGCAGGAAGCGAGAATGTCGATCTTTTCCTCATCCACGCAGTCCGGCCGCGTGCCCACGGCCAGACCGGCTATGGCCGGAAAATCCCGCACGGCCTCAAGCAGGGCGCGCAGTTCCCGCGCCGGCCCGTGCGTGTTGGTAAAAGACTGGAAATAGGCCATGCACAGCCCGGCCCGCGCTCCGTAATGCGCGCGCCAGTGATCCCACTGCGCCCGCAGGTCGGGCGTGCGCTCCGCCAGCCCCGAACCGGAGCCGAGCGGGTTGCAGAACGTGCAGCCCGTGCGACCCGCGACGGAATCGCGGTTGGGACAGCGGGCCCCCGGCCGGTCGAGCACGATCTTTTGCAGGCGCGCGCCGAAGCGCTGCCGGAAATAGACGAAAGCGGGATACCAACGTTGCATGCGGTATATGTGACCAGGATTGAAACTGTTGACCAAATCTGAAGACCGGAGCCCCGCCTTCGCGGAAATCCGAATTTTTTCCGCTGAGCAGGACTTTACGCAGTCAGTAATCGCGGGATGTTCCCTCGTCCGCCGGCAAGCCGTCGCATCCTTTGCGCGATACAGACAGACAAATTTTTGAACTTTCGATCCTCGTTATTGACAGCAGAATCATTTTGCACAACAAGATAGGTTCCGCTCCGGGCTTCATACGCATTTCCCGTCCGGAGCACAATCCCGCCGGGCTTGGAGAGCGCACGCGCTGCGGCCGCCGCAGACGCTTCCGGCGCTTTCGGCCGAAAACCGCGTTTTGAGAGCAGCGAGTATGGAGCAAAAGTGCTGCTTTTTGCTCCTGCAATAAAAAAGGGGCGCCTGATTTTTATGGTCAAAATACTGGATTTTGCTCTGGGCATGTTCTCCAACGATCTCGCCATCGATCTGGGCACGGCCAACACCTGCGTCTACGTCAAGGGACAGGGCATCGTGCTGCGCGAACCTTCCGTGGTGGCGGTGAAGAAGGACGCACGGGGCGCCAACGTGGTGCTGGCCGTGGGGCACGACGCCAAGCGCATGCTGGGCCGCACGCCGGGCAACATCTGGGCCATACGCCCCATGAAGGACGGCGTGATCGCCGACTTTGAAATCACCGAAGCCATGCTGCGCCACTTCATCGCCAAGGCACACAACCTGCGCCGGCTGGTGCGTCCGCGCATCATGATCTGCGTGCCCACGGGCATCACCCAGGTGGAGAAGCGGGCCGTCAAGGAATCCGCGCAAAGCGCCGGCGCGCGCGAAGTCTATCTTATCGAGGAGCCCATGGCAGCGGCCATAGGCGCCAACCTGCCCATTCAGGAACCCACCTCGAACATGGTGGTGGACATAGGCGGCGGCACCACGGAAGTGGCCGTCATCTCCCTTTCCGGCATTGTGTATTCGCGCTCGGTGCGCGTGGGCGGGGACAAGATGGACGAAGCCATCATGACCCACGTCAAGCGCAAGTACAATATGCTGATCGGCGAATCCTCGGCCGAAGCCATCAAGATCAAGATCGCCTCGGCCTATCCCATGGATCCGGAACAGCAGATCGAGGTCAAGGGCCGCGATCTCGTCACCGGCATTCCGCAGAACATCATCATCACGTCCGAGGAAGTGCGCAAGGCCATTTCCGAACAGGTGGACAGCATCGTGCAGGCCGTGCGCATCGCGCTCGAACAGACCCCGCCCGAACTGGCCGCAGACATCGTTGACCGGGGTATTGTGCTCACCGGCGGCGGCGCGCTGCTCAAGGGTCTGGATCAACTCCTGCGCGAGGAAACCTCCCTGCCCATCACCGTGGTGGACGATCCGCTCTCCACCGTGGTCGTGGGCACGGGCAAAGCCCTGGACAATCTGCACATACTCAAAGAAGTCTGCATAGACTGACGCGAACGGCGTCTGACGGCGGGCACACGGGATTGCCGTGAATTCGAGGCGTTTCCTTATTATTCCGGTCATCCTTCTGTTCCTGTATCTCGGCCTGTTTACCTGGAACCAACGGACGGGGATGCTGGACGCGCTGTCCGTCAACCTGGGGCTTGAGCTGGCCGGCTCCATCCTCAAACCGGCCGTGTGGATTTCCGATCAGGCCACGAACTTTTATACCCGCTATTTCGATCTGGTCGGCGTGCGCGAGGAAAACGAGGCCCTGAAAGCCGAAGTGGAGCGCATGCGCGCCGAAACGTCCGTGCTGGCCGAAAACCAGGCCGAACTGCAGCGCCTGCGCACCCTGCTCTCCCTGCCCGACGCCGACACCTGGAAACCCATAGGCGCGCGCGTCATCGCCGGCCGCATCGGTCCCAACGCGGTGCTGGAATCCGTAACCATCAGCCGGGGCTATCTCTCCGGCGGCGCGCCGGGCACACCCGTGGCCACCAACCTGGGCATTGTCGGCCGGGTGCTGCGCGCCGGGCCCAATACCGCCACCGTGCTCCTGCTCACCGACCCCGGCAGCCGCATCGCCGTGCTCTCCCGGGAAAACCGCACCCCGGGCATCCTCGCCGGACGCAGCACGCGCCTGCCCATGGAAATGCGTTTCGTCACCCGCAACTACAATGTCCATGTCGGCGAAATCCTCATCTCCTCCGGTCTGGACGGCGCCTACCCCAAAGGTCTGCCCGTGGCGAGAGTGATCAGCGTCGCGCCTTCGGATTTTTCCCAGTTCCAGAACATTCTGGCCGAACCCCTGATCGACATGGAGCGCCTGGAAGAAGTGCTGTTGCTCGAACGCCCGGCCAAGCTGGCCGCCGGTGATTCCGGCTCCGCGCCGCCGGTGCTGCAGAACGATCCGCCTCCGCAGTCGCCGGCCCGCCCTCCGCAGAGGAGGCAGCAGTAGACATGGCCGCGGAAAAAAACAAAAGCAATGTCCGCAACGCGATCTGGTGGGGCTGCTTTCTTTTCCCGGCGGTCTGGCTGCAACGCCTCGTGCCGGGCGTGGATTTTCTTCTGGCGGGGCTGCTTCTCACCCTGCAGGAACGGCGCTATGCCGACCTCGTCTGGGTTCTGCCCCTGCTCATCATCCTTCAGGAAGGCATGGGTTCCAGAGAATTCGGCCTGAGCCTTTTGTGGTATACCGCGGCCATGCTTCTTTTCTTTCTCGGCCGCTGGCTTTTCGACGTGCAAACCTTCCTCTACGCCTTCCTTTTCAGCGCCTGCCTGGGGGCCTGCGGTTTCGCACTGGTTTTTCTGACGAGTCCCCTGTATGCTGCCCACCTGGACGTGCAGAGGCTGCTGGATGAAAGCGTCCGGCAGGGCCTTTTGCTCCCCCTTGTCTGGAAGGCCGCGGGGCTGACCCGGAGATGGGTGTATGGCGACGATGCGGAATATACCGAAAAATAACCCTGTTCCCCGCAGGCCGCACAGGCGGCCGGCCTGGCTGAACATCCAGGTGGAGCCGGAGAACTACCAGCCCCCCCGCTGGGGCATTCTGTTGCTGCAATGTCTGGTGGGCCTGCTTTTCTTCGTGTTTTCGGTACGTTTCTGGTATCTCCAGATCCACAAGGGCGAGCAGTTCGCCCGTCAGGCCCACGACAACAGGATGCGCGAAGAGCGCATCATCGCCCCCAGGGGACTTATCCGCGACAGTAAAGGGCGCATTCTGGCCGACAACCGCCTGGCCTACGGCCTGGCCCTGACCCGCGAGGACTGCCCGGACATCGCCGCCACCCTGGCCCAGGTCAGCGCCTGGACCGACACCCCGCTTGAAGCGCTCCAGACCAAGTTCAATCACGACAGGCGCAAGCTGCTGCCCTTTGAGAAGCATTTGCTGCTCACCGACATCCCCTTTGATCTCGTGGCGCGCATCGAGGCCCGGCTTGTCTACTGGCCGGGCCTGGAAATCGTCACCCGCTCCAAGCGCAATTATCCGGAAACCCTGCTCTTCGCCCACATTCTCGGCTACGTGGCCGAGGCCAACGAAAAGGAAATGGAAAACGACGGCACGCTGCGCATGGGCGACGCCGTGGGCAAGCAGGGCCTGGAATACGTGCTGGAAAAACATTTGCGCGGCCAAAAGGGCCTGTACCGTCTGGAAGTGGACGTGCACGGCCGCGCCCTGGGGCGGGAACTGGCCGAAGCGCCCAAGAGCGGCGAAGGCTCCCGGCTTTCCCTGGATTTCGACGTGCAGCAGGCCGCCTGGGAAGCCCTGGAAGGACAGGCCGGCTGCGTGGTGGTCATGGATCCCGACACCGGCCGGCTGATCGCGCTCGTCACCTCGCCTTCCTACGACAACAACGCTTTCGCCGCCGGGCTTTCACACAGGGAATGGGCGGAAATACGCGACCATCCCCGCCATCCGCTTCAGAACCGGGTCATCCAGAGCGTGTACCCGCCGGGATCGGTGTGGAAACTCGTGATGGCCGAAATGCTGCTCAAGGAGGGCGTGCGGCCGACAGAAAGCGTGCACTGCTCCGGTCAGGTGCAGCTCGGCAACCAGATCTTCCGCTGCTGGAAAAAAGAGGGGCACGGCAGCGTGGACATGATGACCGCCCTCGTGCAGTCCTGTGACGTATATTTCTACCACTGGGGCGAGCGCATGGGCATAGACCGCATTGAGGCTTTCGCCCGCGCGGCCGGCTTCGGAGAGCAGACGGGCATAGACCTGCCGCACGAAAACCGGGGCCTTGTGCCCTCCAAAGCCTGGAAGCGCCGGCGTTTCAAGCAGCCCTGGGTGCGGGGCGAAACCCTCAACGTCTCCATCGGCCAGGGTTCGACCCTAATCACGCCGGTGCAGCTCGCTTCCTTTCTCTCCTCGCTCATGAACGGCGGCAGGCTGTTGAAACCCCTGCTGCTGGCCGACGAGCCCGCGCAGGTGCGGCGCGAGGTGCCCGGCACGCCGGAGGCTCGTAAATTCATACTGGAAAGTATGCGCCGCACCGCGGAAACCGGCACGGCCAAAATACTGGCGCGGCCCGACGCGATCATGGGCGGCAAGACCGGCACGGCCCAGGTGGTGAAGCTGAAATTCGCCGGCGGCAGCGACAGACGGCTGAAAACGCATGAAATGGCCTATGAACAGCGCGACCACGCCTGGATTGCCGCCTACGGCGAAAAGGGCGGCAAACGCTATGTGGCGGTGGTCATGGTGGAGCACGGCGGCGGCGGTTCTTCCGTGGCCGGCCCGGTGGCGAAAAAGGTTTTCGAACATCTTTTCGGCCCCGTGCCGACTGTGGCGGGCAAGCAATGAGCCTGGTTGATCGTCGTCTTTTCACTCATATGAACTGGGCCCTGCTCGGCTGCATGCTGCTGCTCTTCCTGGCGGGCGTCGGAAATCTGTATTCCGCCAGCGGCATGCGCATGGAGGACGGCCTTACCCTTTCCTCTTTTTACCAGCGCCAGATGATCTGGGGCCTGATCGGCTTCGGCGTGATGGTGCTGACCGTGAGTTTCGACTACCGCCAACTGCGCAATATGGCCTGGCCCCTGCTCCTCGTCACCATCATCCTGCTGGCCGCCGTACCCGTGGTGGGCATTACGGTCAACGGGGCCAAGCGCTGGCTGCCGCTGGGCGTGTTCAACTTCCAGCCGTCCGAAATGGCCAAGCTTTCCGTACTCATCCTGGGCGCGCGCCTGCTCTCGCGCGACGGGCGACCCCTGGGCTGGGTGGAATTCCTCCGCGTGCTCTTCATAGGACTTGTCCCGGCGGGCTTCATCCTTGTCCAGCCCGATCTGGGCACGGCATTGACCATTCTGCTCCTGCTCGGGGGCATGATTCTCTTCCACGGGCTCAAGCCCGGCGTGCTCAAAAGCTGCTTCGTGGCCGTGCCCTGCCTGCTGCCCGTACTCTGGTTCGGCATGAAGGAATATCAGCGCCAGCGCATTTTCACCTTCCTCGATCCTTCCAACGATCCCAAGGGCGCGGGCTATCATATTATACAGTCGCAGATCGCCATAGGCTCGGGCCAAACCTGGGGCAAGGGCTTTCTGGAAGGCACGCAGAGCCAGCTCCGCTTTCTGCCGGAAAAGCATTCCGACTTCGCCATGGCCGTTTACGGCGAAGAATGGGGCTTTGTGGGCTGCATGGCGCTGCTTCTTCTGTTCTGCGTCTTTCTGCTCACCATCTTCAACACCGTCAGCGATGCCAAGGACCGCTTCGGCAGCACGCTGGCGGCGGGGATCTTCTTCTATTTCTTCTGGCAGATCCTGATAAATATGGGTATGGTGATGGGACTCATGCCCGTGGTGGGCATTCCGCTGCCCTTTATCAGCTACGGGGGCAGCGCCACGCTGATCAACTTCGCCCTGGTGGGCATAGTGCTCAACGTGTCCATGCGACGCTTCATGTTCAAAGGGTGATATTTTTTTCACATTTGGAAACGTGTCAGAGTCGGAAGGCAGGCAGAGCAGCCGCAAACTTTCCCGCATAACGACAACCATTATGCACGCAACCATCTCCACGCCTGACTCCGGGGCGCGGCAGCCACAAGCCGACGGAGTCTGCGGCGGCAGCCGCTTTGAGCGACAAAGGCGCGTTTGCCGAATTTATTTCGGCAAACATGGTTGCGCCGAGGAGCGATAGCATGAGCAAAGAAGAGATCAACGCCTTTCTCGGCGCGGGCACCGTCTATCAGGGCCGGCTGTCCTTTCAGGGCGCCGTGCGCATAGACGGCGCGTTTTCGGGCGAGGTGTTTTCGGAAGGCTCCCTGATCGTGGGCAAGGACGCCGTGATCGAAGGAGTGCTCAACGTGGGCGATCTGCTGCTTTCCGGCCGCTTCACGGGCGAGGTGCAGGCCAAGCGCCGCGTCACCGTGCACAGAACCGGCGTGCTTCAGGGTGCCGTCTGCACCCCGGCCCTGATCACCGAGGAGGGCGGCCTGATCGACGGGCAGGTGGTCATGGGCGGCCGCATTCCGGCAACGGAAGAGTAAAGCGGGCCGGCCGAACCGGCTGTTCAGGGCCGAAGCGCCGCTTCGGCCCTTTGTTTTTGTTTATTTTTACGAAAAAGTACTCGCTTCCGCGCCATATACCCTTTGACATAACCCGTTCGCCGGCGTATATCCGCTTGGGGAGTTTGCCCAAAAATTCACAACGCGGAGGGACGGAATGCTGGATATCAATATCACTGCCGTAATTCAGGTGGTGAATTTTTTTATCGCCGTCATCGTGCTCAACTATCTTCTGATTCGCCCCGTGCGGGAGATGCTCAAACAACGCCGGGCCAAGATGGATGATCTGCTGGCCTCCGCCGAGGCGTTCAACAGTTCCGCCGCCGAACAGATCTCCTCCTATCAGGCCGCGCTGGGCTGCGCCCGCCAGGAAGCCGCCGCGCTTCGCGCCACGGCCCGGGCCGACGCGCTCGCCGGGCAGCAGGCCCTGTTGGGCGAAGAGGGCCGGCTGGCCCAGGAAAAGCTCACCCAGGAAAAGCTGGCCGTGCAGAAAGAGAAGGACGACGCCCGCGCGGCCCTTGCCAAGCAGGTCAAGCCCCTGGCCGCCAAGGCCGCGGCCAGAGTGCTCGCCGCCTGATCATAACATTCGGCATTTTTTTCAACATCGTAAGATTGTAGGGGGTGGACATTGGGCAGAAATGACTACATCGCAATCGTCGTCATCGTGGGCCTTTGCGCCGCGATCAACTTCCTCGCTCCCGCAGGGGAGCAGACGCCCGGCGTCAACTTGGCTTGGCGTCTGCTCAACATCGCCGTGTTCGTCGGCATCCTGTACAAGTTTGTCGGCAAACGCGCGGCCGATTTCTTCACCGGCCGCCGTGAAGGCATACGCGCGGATCTGGCGGATCTTGAAAGCAGGAAGCAGGAAGCCGAGAACAAGCTCGGCGAAATCCGCAGAAGCATCGCCGACCTCGATGCGCAGCGCAAAGCCATTCTGGATGAAAGCCGCGAACAGGCCGAGCAGTTGAAGGCCGTCATTCTCGCGGAAGCACGCAAACAGGCCGAATTGATCCGCGAACAGGCCCTGCGCGCCGCCGAAAACGAGCGCAAAGCCGCGATTGAAGATCTGCGCGCCGTGCTGGCCGACGAAATCGCCTCGGCCACCGAAGCCCTGTTGCAGTCCAAGCTTGACGAGGCAATGCACGACAAGCTCATCAACAACTCCCTGACAAAGGTGGTGCTCAATTGACCGGCGGCACACTTGCACGAAAATACGCCAAGGCGCTGTTCACCCTGGGGAAAAAAGCCGGAGCCGGCAAGCTTGAAAAGTACGGCGACGCCCTTTCCGATCTGTCCGGAATGATGGCCGCTTCCGCTCCTCTGGCCCGCATGTTCAAAAGCCCCGTGGTCACCGTTGCGGAAAAGCACGCGCTGGTGGGCACGCTGCTCGACAAGGCGGAAGCCGACCCCACGGTGAAGAATTTCTGCTGTCTGCTCGCGGACAAGGGACGGCTCGCCGAGCTGCCCGCCATTGCCGGTTGTTACGGCGAACTGCTGGACATCGAAAAGGGCGTGGTGCGCGGCACGGTAATCACCGCCGTCAAACTGAACGCGGAAAAGCAGAAAAAACTCAAATCCGGCCTGGAAAAAAAGGCCAAAGCAAAGAAACTGGAACTGGAATTTCAAGTGGACAAGTCCATCCTGGGCGGTTTGATGCTCAAGGTGGGCGATCGGGTGTTGGACGCGAGTCTCCGCGCGCAGCTGACTATCCTGCGGGATACAATCAAGAGGGGTGAGTAGCACATGCAGATTAAAGCGGAAGAAATCACCAAAATTATTGAGGGTCAGATTCAGAACTACGAACAACGCGTGGAAATGAGCGAAACCGGCACCGTGCTTTACGTGGGTGACGGCATCGCGCGCGTCTACGGCGTTCGTAACGCCATGTCGATGGAGCTGCTGGAGTTTCCCGGCGGCCTCATGGGCATGGTGCTGAACCTGGAAGAGGACAACGTGGGCGTGGCCCTGCTCGGCGACGACACCGGCATCAAGGAAGGCGACCCGGTCAAGCGTACCGGCAAGATCTTCTCCGTGCCCGTGGGCGACGGCGTTATGGGCCGTGTGCTCAATCCCCTCGGCCAGCCCATTGACGGCCTCGGGCCCCTGAACACGAAAGAAACGCGCCCCGTGGAGCTGAAAGCCCCCGGCATCATCGCGCGTAAATCCGTGCACGAGCCCATGATGACCGGCCTCAAGGCCGTTGACGCCATGACCCCCATCGGCCGGGGCCAGCGCGAACTCATCATCGGCGACCGCCAGGTGGGCAAGACGGCCGTGTGCATCGACGCCATCCTGGCCCAGAAAGATACCGACGTTCACTGCTTCTACGTGGCCATCGGCCAGAAGAAAGCCACCGTGGCCCTGGTGGCGGACGCGCTGCGCAGGCACGGCGCGATGGAATACACGACCATCATTTCCGCCACGGCTTCCGAGCCCGCGCCGCTCCAGTTCATCTCGGCCTACTCCGGTTGCACCATGGCCGAATATTACCGCAACAGCGGCAAGCACGCGCTCATCATTTACGACGATCTTTCCAAGCAGGCCACGGCCTACCGCCAGATGTCGCTGCTGCTCCGCCGTCCTCCGGGGCGTGAAGCCTTCCCCGGCGACGTGTTCTACCTGCACTCGCGCCTGCTTGAGCGCGCGGCCAAGATGAACGACGCGCTGGGCGCGGGTTCCCTCACCGCCCTGCCGATCATCGAAACGCAGGCCGGCGACGTGTCCGCCTACATTCCCACGAACGTGATTTCGATCACAGACGGCCAGGTCTACCTTGAGCCCAACCTCTTCAACGCCGGCATACGCCCGGCCATCAACGTGGGCCTTTCCGTGTCCCGCGTGGGCGGCGCCGCGCAGACCAAGGCCATGAAACAGGTGGCGGGCACCCTGCGCCTCGACCTGGCCCAGTACCGCGAGTTGGCGGCCTTTGCCCAGTTCGGCTCCGACCTCGACAAGGCCACCAAGGCCAAGCTCGATCGCGGCGCGCGCCTGGTGGAACTGCTCAAGCAGCCTCAGTACGAACCCATGCCGATGGAAGAACAGGTCGCCTCCATCTACGCCGCCACCCGCGGCCTGATGGACGACATCGCCCTGGATCGCATCCGCGAGTTCGAGGGCGTGTTCCTCGGCTATCTGCGCGACGCCAAAAAGGACGTGCTCGCGGCCATTAAAGACAAAAAAGCCCTGGATGAAAGCATAGAAAGCGGGCTGAAAGACGCCGCCGCCACGTGCAAGCAAAGCTTTTCGGCTTAAGTCCGGAGGTACGGCATGGCTGCACTGAAAGACATACGAATGAAAATCGGCGGGGTCCGCAAGACCAAGCAGATAACCAAGGCCATGAACATGGTGGCCTCGGCCAAACTGCGCGGCGCGCAGGCCCGCATTGAGCGCTTCCGCCCCTATGCCGCCAAGTTCCGCGACATGCTCGTCGATCTGGCCGGCAAGGTGGAAGCGGATGCCCATCCGCTGCTCACGATACACGAAGATCCCAAAACCTGCGTGATCGTGCTGGTCACGTCCGATCGCGGGCTGTGCGGCAGCTTCAACGCCAACCTTATCAACGCCGCGAACAGGCTGGCCAAGGAAAAATCCGCGGCCGGCATGGCGGTCAAGTTCATCTGCGCGGGCAAAAAAGGCCGCGACTTCGCCCGCAAGTCGGAATACGAAATGCTCCTCGGCTACGGCGACAAGATGGGAAGCTTCGACTTCACCCTGGCGCACGAAGTGGGCATGGAAGTCATCAACGGCTACCAGACCCTGGAAATGGACGAAGTGTACCTTATTTACGGGGAGTTCATCTCCATGGGCAGACAGTCGCCCGTGGTTCTGCCCCTGCTGCCGCTTCAGGCCCCCGAAGCCGAAGAGGCCGCCGAAGCGGCCGCCCCGGCTTCGGAATACGTCTACGAGCCCCGGGAGGAAGCCCTGCTGGCGGAGCTTTTGCCCCGCTACGTGAAGGTGCAGATCTATCGGGGCATGCTGGACACCTCGTGCAGCGAGCACGCCGCCCGCATGGCCGCCATGGACAACGCCACACGCAACTGTGACGACCTGATACGTTCGTTGACCCGCCTCTTCAACAAAGTCCGTCAGGCCAGCATCACCAGCGACCTCATGGACATCGTCGGCGGCGCTGAAGCGCTGAAAGGCTAAAAAGGGAGTGACACATGAGTCAGAATATCGGCAAAATCGTGCAGGTCATCGGCGCCGTCGTTGACGTGGAGTTTGAGGGCGGCAAGCTGCCCAACATTCTCAATGCACTGGAAATTACAAACCCGAACAATACCGACGCCCCCGATCTGGTGTGCGAAGTGGCCCAGCACCTGGGCGACAACGTTGTGCGCACCATCGCCATGGACGCCACCGAAGGTCTGGTGCGCGGCATGGAAGTCAAGGACACCGGCGACGTCATCCGCGTGCCCGTGGGCAAGCCCTCGGTCGGCCGCATCATGAACGTCATCGGTCGCCCGGTGGACGAACTGGGGCCCATCGCTTCCGATAAAAACATGCCCATCCACCGTCCCGCGCCGGAGTTCACCGAACAGAATACCAAGGTGGAACTGCTCGAAACCGGCATCAAGGTCGTCGACCTGCTCATCCCCTTCCCCAAGGGCGGGAAGATGGGCCTGTTCGGCGGCGCGGGCGTGGGCAAGACCGTTATCCTCATGGAAATGATCAACAACATCGCCAAGCAGCACGGCGGCAGCTCCGTGTTCGCCGGCGTGGGCGAGCGTACCCGTGAGGGCAACGACCTCTATTACGAACTGAAGGAAGCCGGCGTGCTCGAACGCGCCACGCTTGTTTACGGGCAGATGAACGAGCCCCCGGGAGCCCGCGCCCGCGTGGCCCTGACCGCCCTGGCCTGCGCGGAATACTTCCGCGACGAGGAAAACCAGGACGTGCTGCTCTTCATCGACAACATCTTCCGCTTCACCCAGGCCGGTTCGGAAGTGTCGGCCCTGCTCGGCCGCATGCCCTCGGCCGTGGGCTATCAGCCCACTCTGGGCACCGACCTCGGCGCCCTGCAGGAACGCATCACCTCCACCACCAAGGGTTCGATCACCTCGGTGCAGGCCGTGTACGTGCCCGCCGACGACCTGACCGACCCCGCCCCGGCCACCACCTTCTCGCACCTGGACGGCACGCTCGTGCTCTCCCGCCAGATCGCGGAACTGGGCATCTATCCCGCCGTTGACCCGCTCGACTCCACCTCCCGCATCCTCGACCCCAACGTGGTCGGCCAGGAGCACTATGCGGTGGCCCGCGCGGTGCAGCAGGTGCTGCAGAAGTACAAGGACCTTCAGGACATCATCGCCATTCTGGGCATGGACGAGCTTTCGGACGACGACAAAATCGTCGTGGCCCGCGCGCGGCGCATCCAGCGCTTCCTCTCCCAGCCCTTCCACGTGGCCGAAACCTTTACCGGCACCCCCGGCCAGTATGTGAAGCTGGAAGACACCATCCGCGCCTTCAAGGGCATCCTGAACGGCGACTACGACCACCTCGCCGAAGGCGACTTCTACATGCTCGGCGGCATAGAAATGGCTGTGGAGAAGTACACCAAACGCCAGGGGCAATAAGGTAAGGAGCGACGGTTATGGAAAATGCGCTCCAGCTTGAAGTGGTGACGCCGGACAAGCAGGTCGTCAGTCAGGCCGTGGATTATGTCAGCGCGCCGGGCATAGAAGGCGAGTTCGGGGTGCTGCCCCATCACGTCAACCTGCTCTCGGCCCTGGCCATCGGGGCTCTGCGCTACACGGCGAACGGCAAAAATCAGTTCGTCTTCATCTCGGGCGGCTTTGCCGACGTGTCGGACAACAAGGTGACCGTGCTGGCCGAATCGGCAGAACTCGCCGAGGACATCGACCAGGCGAGAGCCCAGGCGGCCAAGGAACGGGCGGAAAAACGCCTGGCGGCGCACGAGGAAAAACTCGACGCCCACCGCGCCGAGGCCGCCCTGCAACGGGCCGTTACGCGCCTGAATCTCGCGGGCAAACACTAAGGCGTTTCATAAACCATGCACCAGCGGGGCCGGGGAGAAATCTCCGGCCCCTTTTGCCGTCAATCGGAGACGACGCGGAACCATGTTCCGCCTTGACCGCGCCATCGCAGGCGGCGTAGTATGCCGCGTTCACCACATCATCATATTGAGTTCTCATGACCGAACGCGGCAAAAACCTCCGTTTCGATCTGGGTTTTGCGCTCTGCGCGCTGATTTTCGCCCTGCTCGTGCACTTTGTCGCGGTTTCTCCGGAAAGCGGCGGCACCCGCTGGATCCTCAGCGACGCCCAGCAGCTCGTGACCTTTGCCGCGGGGCTGGATCATCCCGAGGCCTTTACCCGTGATCCTCTGCTGGGCAATCCCCTGATCTTCGGCTGGTACAAATCCGTCCATGTGCCGCTGATCCGTTGGCTTGCCGAGGGCAAGGACTACGGCATCGCCTATGAAAAGCTTGCCGGCGTTCACCAATTCGCGCATCTGTGCGGTTTTTATCTTCTGGGGCTCTGTTTTTTGCGCAGGCGCATGCTTGCGGCGCTTTTCGCCGTTATGGTGTCTCTGGAATTCTGGTTCGGCTGGGGCACGTTCTGGGGCTCCCTGCGCGGCGGCGTGCCCCTGCCCCGCGTAACGTACGCGGCTCTCTTCTCCCTGCTTTGCGCCGCCATGCTGACCGCGCGCCGGGACTGCCGCTTCTGGCCGCCCATCTTCTTGGGCATGGGCGCGCTGGTGCATGTGCATGCCATCAGCGCGCTGGGCATGGGTTTTGCCATGTGGCTGGGGCTTTTCTGCTTCAGGCCGCCGGGCTTTTCCCGTACGCGCCGTTTCGCCTGGATGTTCGCCTCCGGCATCTGCTTTCTGCTGCCGGCCACGCCCTTCATCCTGAATTTTCTCGTCTACGCGGGGCAGAGCCTGAACCAGGGACTCAACCCGGCCGATCTGCTCTTCCTGCGCGAGATAGCCACGTACCGCATTGCCGAAACCTTCACCAGACTCGGCCCGCAGCTTGTCACCTTCCTCATCCAGATCTGCACCGAACCCCCGCTGCTGCCGCTGGCCCTGGCCGGAATATGGGCCGCGCGCCGCCACGGCAACGAACGGGAGCGCGAACTCGTGCCCATGCTCGGCCTGTGGACCCTGGGCATCGTGCTGACCGTGTCCGCCTTTGCCGTTGACCACGAAATCGCCCGCCGCCTGGGCCGGCCGCCGCTGGAATACGACATGGTGCGCTGCATCCGCTTCATTCCCTTTTTCTGCTTCATCGCGACTTTTCTGGGTTTTTCCGTTTGGTTCGAAGCCGGGCCGGGAAAAGGGCGCCCCGGCCTCAGGCGCTTCGCCTACGGCGGGCTCGGCGTTGCAACCCTGGCGCTCTTTCTTCTCCAGGGCGCGGTCAGGCCCATACTCTTCCTCGTTCTGCCGCCGAGCGCGGAGTACAAGACTCAACTCGCCCGGGAGCGGGCCGACGGCGAACTCATCGCCGCCCTGCGCGCGCACACGCGGCAGGGGGATCTGATCTTCGCCGAGGGAGGGGATTACCTTGTGCGCTACGCGGCCCTGCGCAATCTCGCCTTTTCCCACAAGGACGGGGTTATTCTGCTCTATTCCAAGCAGGTCGGGGCCTTGAAAAAATGGTATCCCACAGCTAAGGAATTGGACGACGGGCATCTTCTCGGCCTGATCGCGACGGAAGTGGGGAAAGAGACTCGCGAAAAGAAACGAGGCGCGCCGGAGATGTACCTGGAATACGCCCGCAAAACCGGCTCCGACTATCTTGTGCTGACGCGCTCCTCCTCTCCCCCCCTGCCGCCGGAAGCCGGAGAGCGCGTTTGGGAAAACGAACGCTATGTCTTGCTG
>JAVBNZ010000034.1:0-42191 GCA_031551145.1 Desulfovibrionaceae bacterium
GGGGGGCCGCGTGCCCCCCTGTTTTTTTCGAGTCGCACAACGCGGGGACGGAATATACCCCATGCATCAAGCGCGGGACGAGTTTTTTTCGTCAGGCAAGGAAGACGAGCTTTTTATGGAGGGAGTGGACTCTTTCGTCCATGACCGGAATAAAAAGCGCCGTCTGACGCCGTATGCCGGAAAAAGACGCCCGCGCCCCGGAGAACGCCATGTCCGAGCAGAATGTCACCAACCATGAATTCCGCGCCGAAGTGCGCAAAGTGCTGAACATCATCACCCACTCGCTGTACACCAACCGCGAAATCTTTTTGCGCGAGCTGATTTCCAACGCCTCGGACGCGCTGGACAAGCTGCGCTTTCTCCAGAACCGGGGCGACGAGCTGCGCGAGCCCGATCTGCCGCTGGAAATCTCCCTTACGGTGGACAAGGTCGCCAAAACCCTGACCATCGCCGACACGGGCATCGGCATGACCCGCGACGAAATGGCGGAAAACCTGGGCACCATCGCGCACTCCGGTTCCGAACAGTTTGTGCGCGATCTGGCCGAAAGCGCCGGCGAGAACAACGGACAGGCCGACGCCGCCAACATCATCGGCCGCTTCGGCGTGGGTTTTTATTCCGTATTCATGGTGGCGGACAAGGTGGAAGTGCGCTCCCGCTCCGCTCTGGGCGACGCGCCCGCCCACTGCTGGACTTCCGACGGCGCGGGCTCCTTCACCATCGCCCCCGCCGAGGACGGCCCGGCACGCGGCACGGTGATCACGGCCTATCTGAAAGAAGACGCCGAGGAGTTTCTGGAAAAATACCGCCTGGAAGGCGTCATCCGCAAGCATTCGGCCTTTGTGCCCTTTGCCGTGAAGCTGGAGAACGAGCGCATCAACACGACGCCCGCCCTGTGGCGCGAGCCGAAGTTTTCCATCACCAAGGAACAGTATGCCGAATTCTACCGCTACCTGAGCCACGATTCCGAAGCGCCGCTCGATACCCTGCACCTTTCCGTGGACGCGCCCGTGCAGTTCACGGCCCTGCTCTTCGCGCCGGCAACGCCGCAGCACGACTTTTTCGGCTCCGCGCGCGACCGCTGGGGGCTCGACCTCTACGTGCGCCGCGTGCTCATCCAGCGCGAGAACAAGGAACTGCTCCCCGAATACCTGGGCTTCTTCAAAGGCGTGGTGGATACCGAAGATCTGCCTCTCAACATCTCCCGCGAAACGTTGCAGGAAAACCTGCTGCTGCAGAAAATCCGGCAGACGATCACCAAACAGGCCCTGACGCATCTTGAACGCGCGGCTTCGGAACGGCCCGAGGATTATGCCGCGTTCTGGAAGCTGCACGGCAAAATCTTCAAGCTCGGCTACCACGACTACGTCAACCGCGAGCGCGTGGCCGCGCTGATGCGCTTCAGCACCTCCTCCCTGGCCGACGACGCCCTCTGTTCCCTGGACGACTATATTTCCCGCGCCAAGGAAGGCCAGAAGGAAATCTGGTATCTGGCCGCGCCGGGGCGCGAGGCCGCCGGGCTCAATCCCCACATCGAACTTTTCCGCAAAAAGGGCATGGAGGTGCTTTATCTCTATGAACCTATTGATGAATTCGTTATGGAAGGGCTCGGCAAATACAAGGATTTCACTTTCAAGTCCGCTGAAACCGCGCGCGAAGACGCCCTGAACGCCTTTGAGGACAGCGCGGACGCCGCGGCCCCCAAAACCGAGGCCCTGGCCGAAGAGGAACTGCCCGCCTTCGACGCCCTGCTTGCCCGCATGAAGGAACTGCTGGGCGACAAGGTGACCGAGGTACGCGTCTCGCATCGTCTGGTTGCCGGCGCGGCCTGCCTTGTCTCGCCCGAAGGCCTGAGTTCGTCCATGGACAAACTTTTGCGCGTCATGCAGAAGGACGACGCCCTGCCGCAGAAAATCCTGGAAATCAACCGCGATCACCCGCTTTCGCGGGCGCTGCTGCGCATCCACAAGGCCGATCCCAACGATCCCCTGCTCGGCGATCTGGTGCAGACCCTGTTTGATTCCTGCCTGCTCATGGACGGTTACCTCAAAGATCCCCACGCCCTGGCCGCCCGCACCAACAGCCTGCTCGAACGCGCCGGGCTCTGGTATGCGGAATTGAGAAAATTGTAGGAAGCAGCGGAGGAAGGAACTCTCATATGTTTCTTCCTCCGCCCTATCCTTTTGCGCTTTTTGCTGATCCTGCCGCGTACATGCGCCGGGACATTCTTGTTTCATCTTCCTTGCCGCCGGCCGTCAAATACGATATAGGCGAAGACGATTTTTTGCGTCAGGCAAGGAAGGCACGTTTTTTATGAAGGGAGTGGACTCTTTGGTCCATGACCGGAATATAAAGCGAAACCTGACGCGGCATCACACAAAACAGCGGCTTCGCCATGAAAAAAATTACCCCCATGCAGCAGCGCGACACCTGCCTGGCGCTGACCTTTCTGCTCCTGCTCATCTGGCTGTTCACCAAGCAGGTCTACCTCGTCCATGCGGCCATGATCCTGCTGCTGCTCGGCATGGCCCTGCCCTCGTCCATGACGCTCCCGGCGCGGGCCTGGTTCGGCCTGTCGCATCTGCTGGGGCAGGTGATGTCGCGCGTGCTGCTCGGCGTCATCTACGTCGTGATGGTGCTGCCCGTAAGCCTTGTGCGCAGGATGATCGGCAAGGACAGCCTGCGCCTCAAACCCTGGAAACGGGACGAAGGCTCCTGTTTTGTGGAGCGGGACCACGTTTTCACCGCCGATGATCTGAAAAATCCCTATTGACGCCCTGTCCGCGGGCAGGCGTGACGCCGGAGAAGTGTATGAATTTTCTTTCCGACCTCGCGGGTTTTTTGAAAACCCGCAAAAAGTTCTGGCTCCTGCCGCTCATCGTCGTGCTGCTGGTGTTCGGCGCGCTCATCGTCTTTACCAGCGGCAGCGCCATCGCCCCCTTCATCTATACCCTGTTCTGAGGTCCTATGTCGGCATCATCCTATATTCTCGGCGTTTCCGCCTATTACCACGACAGCGCCGCCGCCCTGATCAAGGACGGCGTCATTGTGGCCGCCGCGCACGAGGAACGCTTCACCCGCAAAAAACACGACGCCTCCTTTCCCAAAAACGCCGTGCGCTACGTGCTGGAGGAAGGAGCGATCGATCTGGCCGAAGTAAAGGCCATCGCCTTTTACGACAAGCCCTTTCTGAAGTTCGAACGCCTGCTCGAAACCTATCACGCCCTGGCCCCCCAGGGCCTGACGAGCTTTCTGGCCGCCATTCCCGTGTGGATCAAGGAAAAGCTCTTCATGCGCACCCTGCTGCGCGACGCCATGAAAGAGTTTGTGCCCGAAGGGCGGGAACTGCCCCCCTTCCTTTTTCCGGAGCACCACCTCTCCCATGCCGCCTCGGCCTTCTATCCCTCGCCCTTTGAAAGCGCGGCCGTGCTCACCGTGGACGGCGTGGGCGAATGGGTCACCACCTCCATCGGGCGCGGGCGCGGCAACAGCCTGGAGGCGATGCGGGAAATCCACTTTCCGCATTCGCTGGGCCTGCTCTATTCCGCGTTCACGGCCTATTGCGGCTTCAAGGTGAACAGCGGGGAATACAAGCTCATGGGCCTCGCGCCCTACGGCAATCCCGACGCCGAACGCACCCGCGTTTTTGAGGAAAAGATACGGCGGGAACTGATCGACCTGCGCGAAGACGGTTCCTACCTGCTCAACATGAAATACTTTTCCTACGCCGTGGGCCTGCGCATGTACCATGAGGGCCGCTGGAAAGAGCTGTTCGGCATTCCGCCCCGCACGGCGGAATCCGAGGACGTGGGACAGGAATACATGGACATGGCCCTGGCCATCCAACGAGTGACCGAGGATATCGTGCTGCGCCTGGCGCGCACGGCGCGTACGCTGACGGGCGAGGAAAACCTCTGCCTGGCCGGCGGGGTGGCGCTGAACTGCGTGGCCAACGGCAAGCTGCTGCGCGAGGGCGTTTTCAAGAACATCTGGATCCAGCCGGCCTCCGGCGACGCCGGCGGCGCGGTCGGCGCGGCCCTGGCCGCCCACCACATCAGCTTCGGCGCGCCGCGCACGCCCGTTGCGCCCGACGCCATGCGGGGCTCCTATCTCGGCCCGGCCTTCGGCACGGACGAAATCGCGCGTCTCTGCAAACGCTTCCACGCTCCCTACACGCTTGTTTCCGACGAAAAAACGCTGGTGGAAACAGTGGCCGACCTGCTGGCCGAAGGCAAGGTGGTGGGCTGGTTCCAGGGCCGCATGGAATACGGCCCGCGCGCGCTGGGCAACCGCAGCATATTGGGCGATCCCCGCAATCCCGAAATGCAGAAGCGCCTGAACCTCAAGATCAAATACCGCGAGGGGTTCCGGCCCTTCGCTCCCTCCGTGCGCGAAGAGGACATTTCCGCCTGCTTCGATCTGGCGGAACGCTCCCCCTACATGCTGCTCGTCGCGCCCGTGGCGGAAAATCTGCGCAGGGAACTGCCCGAAGACTATGCGGCGCTGCCGCTCTGGGAACGCCTCTATTACCAGCGCTCCGAACTGCCGGCCATCACGCATGTGGACTATTCCGCGCGGGTGCAGAGCATCTCGCCCGTCTTCAACCCCCGCTACCACGCCCTGGCCACGGCCTTCAAGGAACGCCACGGCTGCCCCGTGCTGATCAACACCAGCTTCAACGTGCGGGGCGAGCCCATCGTGTGCAGCCCGCGCGACGCGTACGTCTGCTTCATGCGCACGGAAATGGACTATCTGGTGCTGGGCGACGCCCTGCTCGACAAAACGCAGCAGCCCCCTCTGCCCGACGACGGAGACTGGCGCAAGGATTACACTCTGGATTGACGGACGCGCCGGGACATGAACAGCGCCCGCTCGGCAAAACTCTCCCCTTTGCCGACCACGGAAAGAGGCACGCCGCCGTATTTCGGATGAAAATCATATGAATGCACGCACGCTTTTTATCGCGGCTTCCGGCCTTGCGGCGGCGTTCTGCGCGGTCCTCATGGGCGCGCGGCATCTCCTCACCTCTTCCAAGGCCGTTTTGAGCGCCGCCGGATCGTATTTCTGGCTGGTCGAATTTGTTCTGCTCACCGTCTTCCTCTTCGCCCTGGCCGCCCGCTTCAAGCGTCCGCCGGCCGTCTACGTCTGGCTTACGGCGGGCGCGCTCCTTCTTGCGGCCTCTCTGGGCGAAGCCTGGTTCGTTTACCCGCGTTTCAAGTCCGAGCCCTACAACACTTCCCGCAACAGCATCCACCTGAAAGACACGGAAAACGTCCGCATTTACGGCGAAAACCGTCATGACGACCCCGTGCTCGGCTACGGCCCGGAGCCGAAAATCACCCGTACGGCCTCCCGCCGCGTTTCCGGCTCCGGCGAGGTGATCTATGACGTGCTCTACACCACGGACGAACAGGGCAGGCGCGTCACCCCCCGGCGCGGGGACAAAGCGGATACGGTCGTCTTTATTTTCGGCTGCTCCTTCACCTTCGGCGAAGGCTTGAACGACGGAGACAGCTACCCCTGGAAACTCGGCGAACTGCTGGGCGAAAAATATCAGGTCTTCAACTACGGTTATCACGGCTACGGCTCGCACCAGATGCTGGCCCTCATTCAAAGCGGCCGCCTCGACGCCGTGGCCGCCCGCTGCAAAAAAATTTACGCCCTGTACCTGACCATCCCCGACCACGAACTGCGCAGCGGCGGCCTCTCCTCCTGGGAAAACGGCGGCCCCGGTTATGTTCTGGAAAACGGCGCGTTGCGCAAAATCACCCGCAGGGAAAGCATGCGCAAGCGCTTTCTGGAAGACGTTTTTTATCAGTCCGCGCTCTATAACGCCCTGCAAAAGGCAAGCTACGCCGCCGCAATTCGGCGCGAGCAGGGCGATTCGCAACTGCGTGCCAAGCTTATGGACACGCACGCCGCCATCATTGCCGAATCCGCGCGCGAAATGCGCGAACGTTACGGGTCGGATTTCGCCGTCCTGGTCTGGCCCGGCTATGAGGAGATAGGGCCGAGGCTGCGCGCCGCGCATCTTGCCGAACTGCCCCTAAGCCGCGTTATGCCGGATTTCGCGAAGAATTTTCCGCTCTATCTCATCAAGGGCGACGGCCACCCCAACGCGAACGGCGCCGCGCTCGTCGCGGAAGAGGCGGCCGCATACATACGACAAGCCGATAGGAACATCCCATGATTTGCCGCATAATCGACATGAAGACCGAACGCGACCGGCCCAAGCTTTTCGGCATGCTGGAAGGCCGCGCCGCGCCGCGTGAATCCGTGGAACAGGAAGTACGCATCATTCTTGATGATGTTGCCTCGCGCGGCGACACCGCCCTGCTCGACTACACCCGCCGCTTCGACTGCCCGGAAATGGATCCCCCCCTGCGCCTCGGCGAGGAGGAAATCACCCTTGCCGCCGCCGGCGTGGACGCCCACGATCGCGACATCATCGCCCAGGCCGCCGCCAACATCCGTTCCTTCCACGAGGCCCAGCTTGAACGCTCCTGGTTCATCACCCGGCCCGACGGCAGCATACTCGGCCGGCAGGTCACGCCTGTGGACCGCGTGGGCCTGTATGTGCCCGGCGGGCGCGGGGGCGAAACCCCGCTGCTTTCCAGTCTGCTGATGAACGCCATTCCCGCCCAGGTGGCCGGCGTGCGCGAAATCGCCGTGGTCTCGCCCCCGCGCGCGGACGGTTCGTTAAGCCCCTACATTCTCGCGGCCGCCCATCTCCTCGACATCAACGAAATCTACCGCGTGGGCGGGGCCTGGGCCGTGGGCGCGCTGAGTTCCGGCAGCGAATCCATCCCCTCGGTCGATCTCATCGCCGGGCCGGGCAACCTCTGGGTCACCACGGCCAAGCGTCTTGTCCAGGGCAAAGTGGGCATAGACATGATCGCCGGCCCCAGCGAAATCCTCATCCTGGCCGACAAGACCGCCAAACCGGCCTGGATAGCCGCGGACATGCTCTCTCAGGCCGAACACGACGAACTGGCCTGCGCCCTCTGCATCACCGACGACAGCGACCTGGCCGACGCCGTGCTGCGCGAGCTCGAACTCCAGTGCCGCGCCCTGCCCCGCGCGCTCACCGCCGCCAAAGCCCTGGAAAACTGGGGAGCCGTCGTGCTCGTGCCGGATATGGACTTCGCCGTCAAAATCAGCAACAGCGTCGCGCCGGAACATCTCGAACTGCTCGTCGCCGATCCCTGGAGCCTGCTGCCCCGCATCCGCCACGCCGGCGCCGTCTTCCTCGGCCCCCATTCCCCGGAGGCCGCGGGCGACTATTTCGCCGGCCCCAATCACGTGCTGCCCACCCTGGGCACGGCGCGCTTCTCCTCCGCCCTTTCGGTGCAGACTTTCTGCAAGCACACCAACATCATCGCCGCTTCCTCCGCCTTCATCAACGAACACGCCGCAAGCATCGCCCGCCTGGCCCGCCTGGAAGGCCTCGAGGCCCACGCCCGTTCCGCTGAAATCCGCCGCGGGGAATAAGTATTCGCGGGGACGGGACGCTTTTGCAGAGGCGTCCCTCCTCCGCAGCCCCTCCCCGCAAAACTTTTTCATGGCGCAGACATGTTTGTGCGAAAGCAAAACTTGCGGCGCAAGGAAAAAGATGGGAGTGTCATAAATCGGATTGTTGCATGGCGCGGGCATGCGTCACATACCCAGTAAGGGATTCCAAAGGGGCGCGCCCCTTTGGCGGGGTGCGGGGGTGGAACCCCTGCCCGCCGGAGGCGAAATCGGAGACAAGCATGAAGGTGACGACGCAAACGAATATTACGGTGCTGCCGCTGCTCGGACGCGGCAAGGTACGAGATATTTACGGCGTTGACGAAAAAACGCTGCTTATTGTGACCACGGACCGCATGTCGGCCTTCGACGTGATCATGGCGGAGCCCGTTCCGTACAAGGGCGTTATCCTCAACCAGATCACGCTCTTCTGGATGGATCGCTTCGCGCCGCTGGTGCCGAACCATTTGCTGGAGCGGGAGGTGGACAAATTCCCGGCAAAGCTCGCGCCCTGGCGGGACGAACTGGAAGGCCGCGCCGTGCTGGTTCGCAGGGCGGAGCCCCTGCCGCTGGAATGCATAGTGCGGGGCTTTTTGTCCGGCTCCGGCTGGAAGGATTATGTCGCCACGGGCAGCGTGTGCGGGCATGTCCTGCCCGAGGGGCTCGCGGAATCCGCGCGTCTTGCGCCGCCCCTGTTCACGCCGTCCACCAAGGCGGAGGCCGGCGCGCACGACGAAAACGTCACGGAAGCCCAGGGCGCGGCCCTGGTCGGCAGGGAACGTTTCGCGGAGCTCAAACGCCTTTCGCTGGCCCTGTACGAAGAGGGCAGCGCCTATGCGGAGAGCCGGGGCTTGTTGATGGCGGACACCAAGTTCGAATTCGGCCTTGTCGACGGCAAACTGCACCTGATCGACGAGGTGATGACGCCGGACTGCTCGCGCTTCTGGCCGGCCGCGCACTATGCGCCGGGCGGGAGCCAAAAAAGTTTCGACAAGCAATACCTGCGCGACTGGCTGGAAACGCGGCCCTGGAACAAGCAGCCCCCACCCCCGGCCCTGCCGGAGGAAGTCGTGCATGTTACCGCGCAAAAATACGCGGAGGCCTATACGATTTTGACGGGCAGGCCCTTTATGGTGTAGATACTGCCTGCCGCGCACGGCGGCGAAGCAGGCGCATATCACGTTTTGCATACACGATCATACGCGGAAATCGTTCGCCGCTTTCCGCTCCTGTTTTGATGGATCCGCCGGCCGCACACAGGCCGCAACAAAGGAGAGCCGCATGCTTCAAGGAAAAAGGGCCCTTATCTTCGGGGTCGCCAACGCGAAAAGTATCGCCTACGGGATTTCATCCGCCTTTCAGCGCCACGGGGCGCGTCTGGCCTTCAACTATGTGGGGGAAGCCATCCAGAAGCGGGTGGAGCCCATTTCCCAGGAATTGGGGGGGGAATTCACCTTTCCCTGCGACGTTACGGACGACGCCCAGATAGCCGCGGCCGTCGATCTGGCGCGCGAACGCTGGGGCGGCGTGGACATCCTCGTGCATTCCCTGGCCTTTGCCAACCGCGACGAGCTGATGGGCCGATTTATCGACACCTCCCGCGCGGGCTTCACGCAGGCGCTCGACATTTCCGCCTACTCCCTGGTCGCTTTGTGCCGGGCCTTCGAGCCTCTGATGGCGCCGGGCGCTTCGGTGCTCACCATGACCTATTACGGAGCGCAGAAGGTCATTACCAACTACAACGTCATGGGCGTGGCCAAGGCGGCGCTGGAAGCCTCCATGCGCTATCTGGCCGTGGATCTGGGCAAAAAGCAGGTACGCATCAACGCGATCAGCGCGGGCCCGGTCAGAACGCTGGCCGCCTCCGGCATTTCCGATTTCCGCAAGATTTTTGATCATATTGAAAAACACGCTCCTCTGGGCCGCAACATCACCACCGACGAAGTGGGCGGGGCCGCGGCCTTTCTGGCCTCGGATCTGGCCTCCGGCATCACCGGAGAGACGATGTTCGTGGACAGCGGCTACAACATTCTCGGCATCACGCGCGAGGAATAGGAACATCACATGGAAAACGTGCTCATTCTCGTTGGCGTGCTTGCGGCGGCCCTGCTGCTCGGCAGGCTTGTGCGCGGCGGCGCGGGCGGCTGTTGAGCGCCCCGTTCAAGCGCCCGTGAGGCGCAACGCGACGACAAACCGGAACAGAAGTAACAAGTTTGATCTTACATCGGCGTGAGGGCAATTTGTCGTCAGACAAGGAAGGCGAGATTTTCGCGAAGAGAGTGGACTCTTCTGTCCATGACCGGAGCGAAAAATGAAGCCTGACGAAGTATCACGGCAAACTGACCCGCTGGGAACACCGCCGCGCTCTTGCCAAAGCCTGTGCTTTCAGGTAATGAACGGCGTTCTTGAGGTGTCCGAGCCGGCATAAGGAGCACGATTGGAAATCGTGTGTCGGCGAAGCCCCTGAATGGAGAGGTGTCCGAGCCGGCATAAGGCGCACGATTGGAAATCGTGTGTCGGCGAAGCCCCTGAATGGAGAGGTGTCCGAGCCGGCATAAGGCGCACGATTGGAAATCGTGTGTCGGCGAAGCCCCTGAATGGAGAGGTGTCCGAGATGGCCTAAGGAGCACGATTGGAAATCGTGTGTCGGCTAATCCCCGACCGGGAGTTCGAATCTCCCCCTCTCCGCCACAAGTGAATAAACGGGCATTAAGCCGCATCGTGGAAACCCCACGAAAGCAAGCTTAATGCCCGTTTTGTCGTTAAATGGAGGCATAAGACGACGTTGATTGGTATTGCCCTCGGCGTGCGGGGAAAAAACCGCCTTGGTGTCCGGCGCCGGGGGGGGAGAGAGCGGTATCCGGCATTCGTGGCCCGTTGAGGAAGAAGGCTGCAGCAGACGGCGGGCTACCGCCCGTCGACGTCAATGGCCGGATATGAGGGCGCTATGATTTCCCGGGGCAGATATGTTCTTATAAATGCGTATCACATCCTGATTGACGGGCTGTTTGATTCCGTGCCCGTGCTTCTTGCTTTTATGATTCCGACATTCAGCAGCGATGAGGCGGCCGTGGGGCTTATAGTCTCGATTGGGGCGGCTGTCGGGACGGCCGCGGGTCTGCTTACCCTGTTTTTCTCCGCAACCTTGGGATTCTTCGGAACCACATCCCTTGTCACGGCATTGTACGGCATCGGTTTTCTGGGAGCCGCCTTTGCCGGAAACATCTTTGCGGCCGGGGCGTCTTTTATCCTTGCTGCGGCCGGGCATACCGTTTTCCACAATATTGCGTTTTCCTACATTACTCTCCACACGGAAAGACAGCGGCTGGGCAGGATCATGAGCGACTTCACAGCGATCGGCGACGTGGGAAGAATCCCCCTTGTCACCTTGGCCGCCTTTGCCTCCGCCTATACCATATGGGGCCATGAGGGCTGGCGGGCGGTGTGTCTTGCCTATGGAGCGGCCACGCTGGCCTTGGCCGCCTGGCTTTGTATCACTTCACGCAAGGAAGGGCGCCAAAAAACACCGGAAGGAAACAGGCTTTTCCCCTCGTTTTCCCTGCTCAAACAAAAAGATGTGCTTCTTTCCATACTCGGCAGCGTGCTCAACGCATGCAGCAATGACCGGATATTTACCTTTCTCCCGCTGCTGTTGCTCGCAAAAGGCATTGATCCGAAGATCATCGGTTCCTTCGCCCTCGGCTTCACCGCGGGGTCGTTTCTTGGAAAAATGGCTTGCGGCCGCTTCGTGGACGCCTTTGGATCGCGAAAAGTGTTTATCACAGCCGAATTTCTGCTTACGGGTTTACTTGTTGCGCTTATCTGGGCGGAAAATATATGGTTTATTGTCGTTCTCGCTCTGGCGCTCGGCATTGTGACCAAAGGAACGGTTCCGGTTATCCAAGCCATAATCACCGGCCCCGTGCAGGATACGGGAACCTATGACGACGTGTTTTCCATCAATTCACTCGCGCGGGGGATCACCAACATGACCACCCCCCTGGTGTTCGGTCTGATGGCTTCCATGTGGAGCATGAGCGCGGTCTATGCGTTCATGGCGCTGATTGCCGCAATTGCCGCCGTTCCGGTATGGATGATGTCCAAGGAATGAATGCGTGAAAACGGCGCACGGCGGCGGGCTCTTTTTTTTTGTCCCGTTCTCCGCTATGAAAGAGTATCAGCCACCCAAGCCGATGCCGGCGGCAGGACATGGTGCTCCGCTTCGCCGCGCGCATGACCACGGAGACCGCCATGCAAAACATCCTCGCCAAGACGCAACGCCTGCTGGAACTGCTGGGCCACGACGAAGGCCCCTTCGGCGCGCATTATACGGACGTGAAGCCCGACGGCTTCGGCCCCAAGCCCGGCGAACTCTATACCCGCGAGAGGGAAAGCGCCGGAGAGATAGACTGGGGGCGGGCTTTCGGAAACTTTTCCTGCATTATCGGCAATATCTGGCTGGCCCGCAAAAAAAAGAAAGCGGCCTGGATCAGCCACGAGGAATGCGGCTGCATGGGCGGCGGCTTTTACGCGGGCCTGTACCGGCCCTATCTGGAAACGAACGTCCTTTACGTCTCCACCGGCATTCCCGGAACGCCCGTTGAAGGCGAGCACTATCTGCCCGGCGCGGAATCCATGCGCATCTTCATGGAAGACACCCTGCCCCCGCCGGCAACGGCGAAATACTGCGCCATGAAACCGCTGGAACAGTTTACGGACGAAGAACCGCCGCTGGTCGTCAGCTTCTTCGCCCGGCCGGAAGCGCTGAACGGCCTGGTTTCGCTCACCTTCTACGCCACCGGCGATCATCTGGCCGTGGTCACGCCCTTCAGCGCCGGCTGCGGCAGCATCCTGGCCTGGCCCCTGGTCTATCAGCAGCGGGGCGAAAAGCGGGCCGTGCTCGGCGGCTTTGATCTGTCGGCTCGCAAATTCCTCAAGCACGACGAACTCATCTTTTCCGTGCCCCTGGCGCTCTACCGCACAATGCTCGACGTGATGGAAGATTCGGCGCTGACGCGCGAAACCTGGCAGGGCGTGCGCAAAAAGGTGATGAAGAGCCGCCGCGCCTGGGGCGAGGCGGAGTAGCCGATATTTTGCGATATAAATAATATGATGTCCGCGCTTTCGTTTCATATGCACCGAGCTTTTGCGGTACAAACGTGATTTTTTCCGATGGGATTCCCTGCGGACAAAAATTGACCCGGCGCCGGAAGAACACTGGATTTCAGTCGAAAAAAAGAGTATGCACCATCGGCAGGCTCACATTATCGAGAACTCCCCGACCAAGGTCGGGGAGTTTGACGTTTCCTTCCCGCGGAGAGGCAACATGAAAAAGGCTCTCATCACCGGCGTCACCGGTCAGGACGGTGCGTATCTGGCGCGTTTTCTGCTCGAAAAAGGCTATGAAGTGCACGGCATCAAGCGCCGTTCCTCGCTTTTCAACACCGAACGGGTCGATTCCATCTACCAGGGCGTGCACGACGAAAAGCGGCGCTTCTTCCTCCATTACGGCGATCTGACCGACAGCGCCAACCTCATCAGTCTGGTGCAGAAGATCGAGCCGGACGAAATTTACAATCTCGGCGCGCAGAGCCACGTCAAAGTCTCGTTCGATTCGCCGGAATACACGGCCAACGTCGACGCGCTCGGCACCCTGCGGGTGCTGGAAGCGGTGCGCCTGCTGGGTCTGGCCCGCAAAACGCGCGTTTACCAGGCCTCCACTTCCGAGCTTTTCGGCCTGGTGCGCGAAACGCCCCAGAAGGAAACCACGCCCTTTTACCCCCGTTCGCCTTACGCCTGCGCCAAGATCTACGGCTACTGGATCACGGTGAACTACCGCGAAGCCTACGGCATGTACGCCTGCAACGGCATCCTTTTCAACCACGAATCCCCCATGCGCGGCGAAACCTTCGTCACCCGCAAGATCACCCGCGCGCTTTCCCGCATCCTCCTCGGGCTGGACAACTGCCTCTACATGGGCAACCTGAACGCCCTGCGCGACTGGGGCCACGCCCGCGACTACGTGAAGATGATGTGGCTCATGCTGCAGCAGGATGCGCCCGAAGATTACGTTATCGCCACCGGCGAACAGCATTCCGTGCGGGAATTCATAGAAAAGACGGCCGGCTGCCTGGGTCTGGATCTGCATTGGGAAGGCGAAGGCGTGGACGAGATCGGCAGGGTGAAACATTTCGACATCAGCCGCACGCGCGAACTGCTGCTGCGCCAAATGAGCGCCGAAAACTCGGCAAGCCGCGACGTGTTTCTGGAGCAGGCCGTGCATGCCGTGCTCGCCAATCCGGCCCTCAAGCCGGGACAGGCCGTCGTGCGTGTTGATCCCCGCTATTTCCGCCCCACGGAAGTGGAAACCCTGCTCGGCGATCCGGCAAAAGCGCGGGAAAAGCTGGGCTGGACGCCCACCACGCCCTTCGCCGATCTGGTGCGGGAAATGGTGGAGGAAGATTTTGCCCGGGCCCGGCGCGACAGCCTGTGCCTGCACGCCGGCTTTGAAGTGCACGAAACGCGGGAATAAGCATGCGCAGCAACAGCCGTATCTATGTGGCCGGGCATCGCGGTCTGGTGGGCGGAGCCCTGGTGCGCGCCCTGAACGCGCGCGGCCACACGAATCTGCTTTGCCGCACGAGCGTGGAACTGGATTTGCGCCGCCAGGCCGACGTGGAACGTTTTTTCGCCGAAACGAAGCCGGAATACGTCTTCCTGGCCGCCGCCAGGGTGGGCGGCATTCACGCCAACGACAGGTATCCCGCGGAATTTCTTTACGACAACCTCTGCATCGAGAGCAACATCATCCACGCGGCCTGCCAAAACCGCTGCACGAAGCTGCTCTTTCTCGGCTCCTCCTGCATCTATCCCAAGCTCTGCCCTCAGCCGATCAAAGAGAAATACCTGCTCACCGGCCCCCTGGAGAGCACCAACGAATGGTACGCCCTGGCCAAGATAGCGGGCATCAAGCTCTGCGCGGCCTACCGCCGGCAGTACGGCTTTGACGCGATTTCGGCCATGCCCACCAACCTCTACGGCCCCGGCGACAATTACCACCCGCTGAACAGCCACGTCATCCCGGCGCTGCTCCGCCGTTTTCACGAGGCCAAAGAAGCGGACGCTCCGGAAGTCGCGGTCTGGGGCACGGGAACGCCGCGTCGCGAATTCCTGTATGCGGACGATCTGGCGGACGCCCTGATCTTCCTCATGCTGAACTATTCGGACGAGGGGCACGTCAACATCGGTTGCGGCGAGGACTGCAGCATACGCGAACTGGCGGAACTGACGGCCGAAGTGGTGGGCTATACGGGAAAAATCGTTCAGGATACGTCCAAGCCGGACGGCACGCCGCAAAAACTGCTCGATGTAAGCATAATGCGCAGCCTGGGCTGGAATGCCTCCACCGGGCTCAAAGAGGGCCTGGCCCTGGCCTATGCCGATTTTTTGCGCCGCCGGCCGGGATAATATCGGAAGGAAGAAAAAATGAGCGCTCCGCTGCTCACCATCTTTTCCGCGCCCAAGGCCTTTACGGGCCACAACGGCCTTATCCAGCGCAACGCTCTGCGCTCCTGGACGCGCCTGCCCGGCGCGCGCGTCCTCCTGCTGGGTGATGAGGCGGGCATTGCCGAAACGGCCGAAGAATTCGGCTGCGCGCATATTCCGGACATCGCCCGCAGCGCCTACGGCACCCCCCTGCTCAACGATATCTTCGACAAGGCACGCCTGACCTGCGAAACGCCCTGTCTCGCTTATGTGAACGCCGATATTCTGCTGCACCCGAACATCATCCCGGCGCTGCAATGCTGCGCGCGCAGATGGAAGAACTTCATGCTGGTGGGCCGCAGATGGGATATCGAGCTTCTGGAGGAATTGGGCCCGGAAAACGATTGGCGGGCACTGTGGGAGACGGGGGTGCGGGACGGGGAACTCCAGCCGGCGTATGCGATTGATTTCTTCGTTTTCCCGCGCGAACAGCTGCGTTCTTTTCCGCCCTTCATCATCGGACGGCCCTGCTGGGACAACTGGCTCGTGTACCATACGCGCCTGAAAGGCGTGCCTTTGATCGATGTAACGGAGTACGCGCCGGCGCTGCACCAGCGCCATGATTACGCGCATGTTCCCGCAGCGGCGAAAAATCACTGGGAAGGTTCGCCGGAAGCGTTGATCAACCAACAACTGGCCGGACTCACTCCCTGCCGGCTGAAGTTCGCCTGTATTTTCGCGGCACAGTGGAAAATGACGGAAAACGGCGCCCCGCGCCGCAATATCAACGTCGAAAAAACGCGCTGGTACGGGAGCATCGCCGCGCTGAAGCTGCGCATTCTCGCGCGCGACGGCCTGCGCCGCCTGCTCGGCGAAGAACGCTTTATGCGTTTTCTGGCGCGCGCGCGCGCCTGGAACCTGCTGTAGCAAGGCAGGCGGTTCGTGCCCGCCCGGAGAGAACACCATGCCCAGTCCCATCGCTTTTTTCGCATTTAAACGTCCCGAGCAGACCCGCCGCTCGCTTGAGGCGCTTGCAGCCAACCGCCTGGCCGAACAGAGCGAGCTGACGATTTTTTGCGACGGTCCGCGCAACGCGGAGGAAATGCGCCTGACCGAGGCCGTGCGTGCCTGTTGCGGCACAATCACGGGCTTTGCTTCCGTGCGCGTGGTGAAACGCCCGGCCAATCTGGGTTGCGCCGCGTCGATCATCGCCGGGCTGCGGGAAATGTTCGCCCTGCACGACCGGCTCATCGTCATTGAGGACGATATCCTCACCTCCCCGCACACTCTGAGCTTTTTCAACACCTGCCTCGACAAATACCGGGACGAGCCCGCCGTGTTTTCCATCGCCGCCTGGTCGCTGCCGCCGAGGCGCATGCGCGTTCCCGCCGACTACCCTTACGACGCCTTCTTTTCCCCGCGTTTCAACGGCTGGGGCTGGGCCGGCTGGAAAGATCGCTTTGACTCCGTTGACTGGGACGTGGCGGACTATGCAGATTTCGCCCGGCAACGCGTTCTGCGCCGCGCCTTCAACCTCGGCGGGCCGGATCTGGCGCCCCTGCTGGACGACCAGATGGCGGGCAGAATCGACGCCTGGGACATACGCGCCGACTATGCCCGTTTCAAACAGGGCAGGGTGCAGCTTTCGCCTCTGCGTTCCTACACGACGAACATCGGCATGGGCACGGGCACGCACTGTACGCAGTTCACCTCCTGGTGGGACAACGATGTTTCGGCGGCCGCGCCGAATCCGCGCCTGCCCGATCACGTGTTCCTCGACGCGCGTCTTGTGCGCGCCGCCTGCAGGGGCTATGCTCCGCGGGCGCTGCCGTTGCGGGCCGCCAACAAGATTTGGCGCGCTCTGCGCGGGAAGGATCTGTTCGACGCCTGAGCGGGCATGCGCTCTCCGCGCAATACATCTTTTTTCCGGCACCGTCCGAGAGATTTCCCATGTTGATGATGAACGCATGAAGCACGCCGTCGCCGTCATAGCCTATTCGGCCGAGCCGCCGTTGCGGGATATCGCCTCCTTCATGCAATGCGTCACGGTATTGCGCCGGCACGACATCCATCTTGTCTGTCCCGTCTCGCTCGACCCGGGCGTCTATGAAAATATTCTGGAACGGCACGGCGTGCGCGCCGTTGTTCAGCGCTTTGCGGACACATACTTCCAAAGCGTCGCCTCCTACAACAAACTGATGCGGACGGCGGAGTTTTACGAGCGTTTCGCCGGCTATGACTACATGCTGCTCCACCAGCTTGACGCCTGGGTGTTTTACGACGCTTTGGACGAATGGTGCGCCAAGGGTTGGGATTATATAGGCGCGCCCCTGTATTCGGACCGGCGGGAACTCTTTCCCTACGCCGGCAACGGCGGCTTTTCCCTGCGCAGAATTCCGACCTTCATCAGCCTTTTGCGGGGCGAACTGGAAAAAACCTGCGCCTGGGACTCTTCCTTTCTCCGCCTGCGCACCCCGTGCAAAAACGCGTTCACAGCCTGTGTGCGGCGTGCGCAACATCTCGCCGAAGCGGCCCTCTGCCGGCTTTCCCCTTCCCGCTACCTCGCCTGGTACCGGGGCAACGAAGACATCGCCTACGCGAAAACGCTCACCTTCATAAAAGATACGCGGCCCGCCCCGCCGGAGGAGGCCCTGCTTTTCTCCTTCGAGCGTTTTCCCGAACTGAACTTCGAGCGCACCGGAGGAAAGCTGCCTTTCGGCTGCCACGCCTTTGCCAAATATCAGCCGGAATTCTGGGCGCGCCACATCCCCTGCCTGACGGATTTCGGAGCGGATTCATGTTGAAACGCCCGCTCCGGCGCAGTCGGCGAAAAAAAATTCCGCCCCCATCCGCGCGGCGGGCGGCGCCTTTCGCCGGCGGAACCGCACCGCCGAGTTCATCCCTCTCAAAGGACCCTTGAGCCGTATTGCTCCGAATTTCCCGCTATTGCCGTCTGACCTCTTCCCGGAAAAATATGCAGTTTGCCGGTGAAAATTCCGGCAAAAACGGGTACAATGCGCAAGGCACGTTCGCAGGGCAGGCGAATGCGGTTTTATTTTCCATTGATATCCGACGGTTCACACTACGCACCGGATGCCGGCACGCAAGGAGGGTTCATGTATTTTCAGCAAATCACCACGCCGGGTCTCGGCTGTTTTTCGTATATCATCGGCTGTCCCAAGTCCGGAACCGCGGCTGTTGTGGACCCCAGGCGGGATGTCGACGTATATACCGCGTCGGCCAAAGCCCGGGGCATGCGCATCACCCACATTTTCGACACCCACGTGCACGCCGATCACATCAGCGGAACCTGCGACCTCAGCCGGGCCACAGGCGCGCCCATTTATATCCACGAAAGCGCGCCCGTGGGCTACGAGGCCGTCAAAACCCGCCACGGCGACTTTTTCGACTTCGGCGGAGCAAGCATCCGGGTGCTGCACACGCCCGGGCACACTCCCAACTCCGTCTCCCTGCTGGTGGCCGACCCCGCGCGCTCGACGCGGCCGGAACTCATCCTCACCGGCGATCTGCTCTTTGTTGGAGACATCGGCCGCCCCGATCTGCCGGGCGATGAAATCATGGATGAGCAAATCCGCAACCTCTTTCACAGCCTCAACAGCGTACTCGGCGATCTGCCGGACGGGCTGGAGGTCTACCCGGCCCACGGCCAGGGCTCCCTTTGCGGCACGGGCATGAGCGCCAAACCCCACACCACTCTCGGCTATGAACGCATCGCCAATCCCCGCCTGCAGCTCAAGGATTTCGCCGCCTTCAAAAAAAGCATTCTCGCCCACCTGCCCATGCGGCCGCAGAGCTTCTCTCACATCATCGCCGCCAACCTGAAGGGCGCGCCGCCGTTTCACCCGGAAGGCCCCCGCGTCCTCGCCCCGGAAACCGTCCGGGATCTGCGCGACGCCGGCGCGCTGCTGCTGGACCTGCGTGATTCCCTGGCCTTCAGCGGGGCGCACATTCCCGGCAGCATCCAGGTGGACGGCACCCAACCCCAGGCTTCCAACTGGGTAGGGGCCGTTGTGCCTCCAAACTCCCGCCTGGTCCTCATTTTGAACGACGAGGCCGAACTGCCCCAACGGCGCGTGGAACTCGGCCGCATCGGCTACGACAGCCTGGAAGGCTGCCTGGCCGGCGGCGTCAAAAGCTGGATGGCCAAAGGCTGGGACGTGCGAACCCTGCCGCAGGTTTCCGTGCGGGAATTGCGGGAACGCCCGGCCGGGGCCGGACGGCCCCTGATCGTGGATGTGCGCACGCCGGAGGAGTTCGCCGGAACGCGCATCGACGGCGCAACGCACCTGCCCTTTGAAACGCTGTTGGCCGACACAAGCTGCCCCGGCACGCCGGAAACGGAAACACTCGTGGTCTGCCAAACAGGCTACCGGGCGGCTATTGCCGCAAGCCTGCTCCAGGCAAGGGGATGCTCCCGCGTAAGCGTGCTCGCCGGCGGCATGGCCGCTTTCCGGAACGCCTGAGGGAATGGAAAGAACGCGGCAACAGAAAAGGCGCTATCACCATCTTTGCGATAACGCCTTGAAATTTCTGGAGCCCTTGAGCAGAATTGAACTGCTGACCTCATCCTTACCAAGGATGCGCTCTACCTACTGAGCTACAAGGGCCTGCGGAAAGTGTGTGTAGCCTGTTCGCCCGCCTTCGTCAACACGCGCGCGCAAAAAACTCGTCCATCAGAAGGCCTTGGGGTCGAAAAAGCCCGAAGTTTCCTGCTCTCCTCCGTTCGCCCAGGCCGCGACGGGGCGCCCGCATTCTATGGCCAGCGTGTACAGAATGAGCGCCGGAGGATCCATCGGCTGGCGCGTGCGCAAAGAAACCAGATAAAAATCGTGATAGCTCTGATATTCCAGCAGTCCTCCCTGAGCGAGAGACCACAGCAGGGTGCCCGTGGCCGTCTCCCAGACTTCCAGGCTGATGGAGACTTCCGAAGCGCCTGTATGGCCGCCGTCCAGATAGTGGGTGATATAGCCGCCCACAACGAGATCCGCGCCCTTCTTCCTGCCCAGCGCCAGGGCGCGTTCGGGGTTGTAGGGCTGGGCGTCGCCGGCGAATTCAAGCACGGCAAAGGTCTTCAGGCTCAGCCAAGCCTGCCAGACCGTGCGCGAAAGGTTACGGCTCACGGAAACCGGATCGCGTATCTCCTGCGTGACGCGCAGGGGCACAAACAGGGCCGTGGGCGCCTTGTCGGGCGAATGCGAGGGCTTTACGTAAATTTGGGGTTTGGCACGCCGCACCCAGTTGGTGAGCTGGATCTGCAGCGGCGTTTTGGCGTCGCCGGCTAGGTTGATCTTGGGCGCGACCGCCCCCCCCGCGCTGCTGATGCTGCTGACGGCGCCGCAGGCGGTCAGAGCGACAAGCAAAGGCAGGGCGAGAACACAGCGCAAAGCGGCTTGGAAGGATTTCATCCTCTTTCTCCGGCAGTGGATTTGACTATACCGCCGAATGCTTTGCAAAATGCATACCGGAGAGAGATCAGCCTTTCGACACGCCGGCCAGCAACTGCAACAGCAGGGGAAAGACGATGAAATACAGCGGCCCCAGCGCCATAAGGGTTTGCAGCCAGGTAATGCGCAACGCGTAGCGGCAGCCGATGAAGCTGCACCCGATCGCCCAGAAAAAGCCTATCAGGGAGCCCAGCAGCGGCACTATGCCCAGCACCGCCGGGGCCGAGGAATAGGCGGCGATCTGGAACAGCAGGGAAAAATTCACCTTGTCCTGTATCACCAGGCGGAACATCATGTAATAGAGGCAGGCCGCCAGCACAAGCTCCATGCTGACCATCGCCAGATGCAGCAACACGAGATAGGGGATGCTGACTTCCGTGGTGAACATGGTGATCAACTGCGAGGCCTGGGGATCGTCCGCCATGTGGGGAGCCAAAATTCCGGCGAATACGGAGAGCCAGATCCGCCAGGCCGTAATCTGCACCAAACCGACCGCCACGGCGAAAACAAAGGGCCGCGTCAGGCGGGGTTGCGGACGCAATCCCGCGAAAAAGCGCGGCGCGGCGAAAAGCACGCGCACCACGGTCTGGTAAAAGGCCGCCAAATATCCGTCAACGGGATTTTCCCAGGGGTTGTCCAGAGCCTCCCCTTCCTTCAGGGGGGGCAGTTCGGCCGCACGGCGATAGGCCTGCGCGGCCTGTCGGCGCATTTCCTCGTCATCTTCATCCGCATCGCCGCGCTCCCGGCGGGGTGGCTCGGCTTTGCGCGCCGAGCGCCCGTCACGCGGGTGGGAAAAGAGATCCTCATCTTCCGGGCCGCGCATGCGCGGCGGCACCACGGCGCCTGGCGGCAGGCCGTTTTCGTTCGCGGCTTCCGCGGGCGGGCCGGCGGCTTCCGTCGCCTGGGACGCGGATGGGTCGGCCTCTCCCTCTGGTTGGGATTTGGGCGCGTCCGCGGGATCGCGGAAACGGAAACGCTCTCTGCAGCGCGGGCAGGTGGCCACGGAAGCGGTGGGCGGCAGCTTTGACTCATCCACTTCGCGGGCGAAGCCGCAAGCGGGACAGGTAATGTTCATACGCTCTTCCTGCGTGGAATTGATGCCCGCAAATAGCACGAAAGCGAAGGCTCCCGCAACCGCGCCCGTCTTGCCTCCCGGGGCTGCCGCATCTTAACAGTCGGTAAAGCAGTGTTCGAGGGCGAAGTTTCAATTGAGGCCGGCCCTGAATCCGGTTCTTTTGACGGTCATTTTTTGTGGGGCACGGGCTTTTGCCGGGCTGAAGGCTATCCACCGAAGGATGGCCGTGTTTTCCGGGGCGTAATGCGATAGACGGGGAAAAAATATCCGCGACGTTGTTGCGGTTGACGGAAAAACACATCGCCGGACCGGAGGAACCAACGGCGCCGGCTTGCCAAGACCGCGCGCATAGGGCATGAAGAGAAAATGATCCGCGGATTTTGTTCCTTTTCGAGGATTCCATGACCGCACCCCTGCAAATACGTGTAAAACTTTGGTTTCAGCGGGACGCCGAAATCCTGCTCGGCCTGGGCGCGACCATGCTCCTGCAGCGTATTGATGAACTGGGCTCTCTCAAAAAAGCCTCGGAAAGCCTGGGCATGTCCTACCGTGCCGCCTGGGGGCGCATCAAGCGCGCGGAAGCGGCCATGGGCGTTGATCTGATCGAAAACGTCGGCGCCAAACGCGACGGCTGCCGTCTGACCCCCGCGGGCCGCGAAGCCATGGACGCTTTTCTCGCCTGGTACGAAGACGTATACACCCACGCCGTGGAGCGAGCCAAGGTTCTGCCTTTCGTCTGCCGACCAAGACCTCCCCGCTCCCAAAACATCGAATAACGCACATGGAAGACCGCATCCATCAATCCGCGGCGGCGCTTGCGCCCGCGCTCACGGCCCTGCGCCGCGATCTGCACCGTTTTCCCGAAACCGCGTGGACGGAATACCGCACCGCCTGCCTTGTCGCCCGGCGGCTGCTCGATCTGGGCTATAACCTGCGCTTCGGCCCGGACGCCGCAACGTGCGATGCCTCTCCCGTCCCGCCGGAAGCAGACGCCGCCGCCCAAAAACGCGCCCTGGCCGAAGGGGCCGACCCCGAACTGCTGCGCCGGATGAAGGGCGGCCATACCGCCCTGTGGGCCGATTTGCCCTGCGCCGGCCACGGCCCGACGGTGGCCTTCCGCTTCGATATGGACGCCAACACCCTGGACGAATGCGGGGCTCCCGGCCACCGCCCCTGCGACGAAGGCTTCGCCTCCGTCCATCCCGGCTGCATGCACGCCTGCGGGCACGACGGGCACACCGCCCTCGGCCTCGGTCTGGCCGAACTCGCCGCCGACCTGCGCGGACACATGCACGGCACGCTGCGTCTCATCTTCCAGCCGGCCGAGGAGGGCGGATCCGGCGCGCTGTCCATGCTCAACGCCGGCGCGCTGGAAGGAGTGGATTTTCTGGTGGGCCTGCATCTCGGCATACGGGCCGAGCATACCGGCAGTCTGATCTGCGGAGCCGAAAGCTTTATGGCCAGTTCCGGCTTCGACCTGCGTTACGTCGGCAAGCCCGCCCACGCCGGCTTCGCCCCGCAGGAAGGCCGCAACGCCCTGCTCGCCGCATGCAGCGCCACCCTGGCCATGCACGCCCTGCCCCGCCACGGCGGCGGCGCGTCCCGCATCAACGTGGGACAACTCCGGGCCGGGCAGGCGCGCAACATCATTCCCGACGAGGCGATCCTCCATGTGGAAACGCGGGGCATCAGCAATGAAATCGATGCCTTCATGTACGCCGAGGCCCAACGCGTCGCCCGGGCCGCCGCCGAAATGTGGGGTTGCGACTGCGTGCTCATCCCCCGCAAAAGCCTGCCCGGCGGCAGATCCAGCCCGGAAATGAGCGCCCGCATCGAAACGCTCGCCCGCACCATTCCCGGCTTCACGCATATCGTGCGTCAGGCCGGCTTCGGCGCGACCGAAGACTTCACCGTGCTGCTCGACGCCGCTCAACAGCAGGGCGGACAGGGCGTGTATATCCAGCTCGGCGCGACCCGTTCCGCCGGACACCACAGCGACCGCTTCGATTTCGACGAGGCCGCTTTGCCGCTCGGTCTGGAGCTGCTGACCCGCATAGCCGTAGACTACCTGCGATAGGTTTTTTCGCCATGAATCACACCGATGCTTTCCGCGATCCTGAAGTGTGCCGCGCGCTGCTTGCGCGGCTGCGCAATGCGCTCGACAAACCCCTGCGTTTTATGGAGGTCTGCGGCACGCACACCGTGGCCGTGTTTCAAAGCGGCCTGCGCGGCCTGCTGCCCGACGGGGTAACGCATCTTTCCGGGCCGGGCTGCCCGGTCTGCGTGACGCACGACGCCGAAGTGGCCGCCTTTCTGGAACTCGCGGGACGGGACAACGTGATCATCGCCACCTTCGGGGATCTGTTGCGCGTGCCCGGCCCGCGCGAATACGGCAGCCGCAGCCTCAAGCACGCCCAGGCCGAGGGCGCGCGGGTGGAGGTGGTGTATTCCAGCCTGGAGGCCCTGGCCCTGGCACGGAGCAATCCGGGCAGCGAAGTGGTCTTTCTGGGCATAGGCTTCGAAACCACCGCGCCGACCACGGCCGCGGCGCTCAAAAGCGCGCGCGCCGAAGGGCTGAAAAATTTCAGCCTGCTCTGCTTCCACAAGCTGGTGCCGCCGGCCCTGCGCGCCCTGCTCTCGTCCCCGGACTGCGCGGTGGACGCCTTTCTGCTGCCCGGCCACGTTTCCACGATCCTGGGCATCGAGCCCTACGCCTTTCTGGCGGAGGAATACCATACGCCCGGCGTTGTGGCGGGTTTTGAACCGGCGGATATACTGCTGGCCCTCTGCCTGATGGCCGAACAGCGCAAAAGCGGGGAATTCGCGGTGGTCAACGCCTACCGCAGAGCGGCCGCGGACGCCGGCAATCCCAAGGCGCGGGCGCTGCTGGCCGAAGTTTTCACACCGGCGGACGCGCTGTGGCGCGGCCTGGGCGTTATTCCGCAAAGCGGGCTTGTGCTCGCTCCGGAATATGCGGACATGGACGCCTTGACCCGCTTCGGCCTCAGCCTGCCTGAGGTCAAACCCATTCCCGGCTGTTTGTGCGGCGCGGTGCTCAGCGGCCGCATCAGCCCGCCCGAATGCCCGCTGTTCGGCAAGGCCTGCGTGCCGGCCAATCCCGTGGGGCCGTGCATGGTCTCCACCGAAGGCTCCTGCGCCGCCTATTACAAATACAGGACGATTCTGTGACGCGCCCTCTTCTTCTTGACTACGGCAGCGGCGGGCGCGCTTCCCAGCGCCTGATCGGGGAATGTTTTCTGCGCGCCTTCGCCAACCCTACCCTCGCGCGCCTGGACGACGCCGCGCTGCTCGATCTCTCCGGCCCCCTGGCCATGAGCACGGATTCCTACACCGTAACCCCGCTTTTTTTCCCCGGCGGCAGCATAGGCACGCTGGCCGTGCACGGCACGGTCAACGACGTTGCCATGCTCGGCGCGCGGCCGCGTTTTTTAAGCTGCGCCTTCATCCTGGAGGAAGGCCTGGACATGGACGTCCTGGAACGCGTGGTGCGGGACATGGCCGAGGCCGCGCGGGAAGCCGAAATCATCATCGTTACCGGGGATACGAAAGTGGTGCCGCGCGGGGCCTGCGACAAGCTCTTCATCAACACCACCGGCATCGGGGAAGTGTTGGTTGCCTCCCCGCCTTCGGGCAGCCGGGCCGAAGCCGGAGACGCCGTGCTGGTCAGCGGCACGCTGGGGGATCACGGCCTGACCATCGCGGCGCAGCGCGATAATCTCTCCTTCGCTTCCGACGTCCGCAGCGACAGCGCCCCCTTGAACCACATGGCGCGGCAACTGGTGCTCGAATGCGGCGACATTCATGTGCTGCGCGATCCCACGCGCGGCGGTCTGGCCACCACGCTCAACGAAATTGCCGAACAGTCCGGCGTGGCCATAGTCCTGCGCGAAACGCTCGTTCCCGTGCGCCCCGCCGTGCGCGACGCATGTTCTTTTCTGGGCCTTGATCCGCTCTACCTCGCCAACGAGGGCAAGTGCATCTGCATCCTGCCCGAAGCAAAAGCCGAGGCCGCCCTGGCGATCATGCGCGCAAACCCCTACGGCCGGGATGCCGCGCGCATCGGCACGGTGCTGCCCCCGGACGCGACCGTCAAGGCCGGGCAGGTCGTGCTGGAAACCCCCATCGGCGGGCGGCGGCTGCTCTCCATGCTTGAAGGCGCCCAATTGCCGAGGATCTGCTGATGGATTCCCTTACCCACGCCGTCAGCGGAGCCACGGTCATGCTGGCCCTGCCGCGCAGGCCGGCCACGGCCTGGGCCGTGCCCACGGCCATGATCGCGGCCGGCCTGCCCGACATCGACGTGCTGCTGCCCCGCACGCCGGCGGATTTTCTCATCCTGCACCGGGGCATCACCCACGCCCTTGCCGCGCTGCCCCTGGAAGCGCTGTTCTGCGCCCTGTTCATGTATCCCCTGTGGCGACGCGGCACCAGGGACGCCTGGAGCTTTTCCCGCTGCTTTCTGTTTGCGCTCCTTCTTTTGTGCATCCACGTCTGGCTGGACTGCACCACCACCTACGGCACCCAGGCATTTCTGCCCTTCACGGATTACCGCGTGCGCCTCAACGGCCTGTTCATCGTCGATATCTGGCTGCTGCTGCCCATGCTGGCGGCCTGCACGATTTTTCGCAGGCAACGACGTTTCGCGGCCCTGATCGTGATCTGGATTATGGTCTACAGCGCCGGGGCTGTGGCTTGGAGAGTGCATTTGCAGAACGGGCAGGATGCCGCCCTGCGCGCTCAGGGCATTGTTCCCGAAGAGCTCACCGTGCTGCCCGACGCCTTCTCGCCTCTGTATTGGAAAGTGCAGTACGGGCATGGCACAAAAGCCTTCCAGGCTCCGCTCAACTGGGACGGCGAACGCATCGGCCCTGTTGAGGAGCACGAACGCGCCGACCCCGCCCTGCTCGCCCGCCTCGCGCGGGACGACAGAAGCGCCCACATCTGGATCGACTTCAGCCTTCTGCCCCTTATGGAAGAACTGCCCTGGGACAACGGCCGGGAATACCGCTTTTATGACTGGCGCTTCGCCTCCCTGGTGCCCTTTGCGCAAAAAATCCAGAATATGCGTTCCGAAGGCGCAACGCCCTTCCTGTTCTCGGCCCGTTTTGACGCGCAGGACAAGCTCGTCGCCATCCGCTACCGGGGTTCGGCCGGCGGCGGCGACACGGGCTGGGAGCCGCCCGTGCCTTACAAGGGCCGCAGCGGCTGGCACAAGTGGGTGGGATTGGATGATTACTAAAAAGGACAAATTATGACCGAACAATTTTCACATATGCGGGAAGACGGCTCCGTAACCATGGTGGATGTGGGCTCCAAGGCGGAGACCGTCCGCACGGCCATAGCCGGGACCGAAGTGGAGATGAGCGCGAAAACGCTCGATCTTCTGCGCCGGGCGGCCCTGCCCAAGGGGGACGCCCTGGGCGCGGCCAGGCTGGCCGGCATTATGGCGGCCAAGCGCACGAGCGAACTTATTCCCCTGTGCCATCCCCTGCCCCTGGACTTCGCGGACGTGCGCTTTGAGGTTATGGAAAGCCCGCCCGGCATACGCATAGAGGCCGAAGCGCGCTGCACCGGCCGCACCGGGGTGGAAATGGAGGCCATAGTCGCGGCGCAGATCGCGGCGGCGACCATTTACGACATGTGCAAGGCCGTGCAGAAGGACATGCGCATCACGAATCTGCGCCTGCTGTACAAGGCCGGCGGCCGCGGCGGGGAGTACAGGGCCGAATGATCATCCACCCGAATTTCGATCCCGTGGCCTTTTCCATCGGGCCGCTGCATTTCCGCTGGTACGGCTTCATGTATCTGCTGGGCTTTGTCGCGGCCTGGCTGCCGGCGCGCGCGCGCATACGCGGGGGGAAGGACGATCCCCAAAGTCCCGGCTACGGCTGGACCAACGCCCAGTTGGACGACCTTATGACCTGGACCTTTCTGGGCGTGATCGTCGGCGGCCGGGCGGGCTATGTGCTTTTTTACGACCTGCCGGCCTTTGTGGCGGATCCGCTGGAAATCTTCCGCATCTGGCACGGGGGCATGTCTTTCCACGGGGGCCTGCTGGGCACGCTCGGCGCGTTCTGGTATTTCGCCCGCAAGAGCGGCCGGACCTTTTTGCGGGTTTCGGACTTCATCGCTCCGCTCATTCCGCCCGGTCTGTTTTTCGGTCGCCTGGGCAATTTCATCAACGGCGAACTCTGGGGCAAGACCACCGATCTGCCCTGGGGCGTGCTGTTCCCGCACGCCGGGCCGCTGCCGCGCCATCCTTCGCAGTTGTACGAGGCCGCTCTGGAAGGCGTGGTGCTGTTCGGCGTGCTGTGGATCGTTTCCGGGCGCAGGCGCGGGGAGGGCATGATTTCCGGGCTCTTCGCCCTGCTTTACGCCCTGTTCCGTTTTGTGGTGGAACTTGTGCGCGTGCCGGATGTGCAACTGGGCTATCTGGCCTTCGGCTGGCTGACGATGGGACAGCTTTTGTGCGTGCCTTTGGCCGCCGTGGGCGTGTGGTTGATCCTGCGTTCCCGACGCAGGCCGGCTTGAGGGAGGATGAATATGGACCTCGTTGAATTTTTCGCAAGAGAAGTTAAACCGGCCCTGGGCTGCACGGAACCGGGCGCCGCCGCCCTGGCGGCCGCCACGGCCGGGCGCCTGCTGCGGGACGAAATCCGGAGCCTGGAACTGAAGCTTTCGCTCGGCATGTTCAAAAATGGGCGGGACGTGTGCATTCCCGGCAGCAACGGCCTGCGGGGCACGCGCCTTGCGGCGGCCATGGGCGCGCTGGGCGGCGACCCGGAAAAAGGCCTGACCGCCCTGGCCGGACTGCCGCCGGAAATCGCCCGGCAGGCGGCGGACATGGTGCGCCAAGGCAAGGTGCGCGAAGAAGTGCTGGATGACGTGCCGGCGGTCTACGTCTCCGTTACCGTGCATGCCGAGGACGGCGTCGCCGAGGCCGTGATCGCCGGCAGACACGATCGCGTCACCCGCGTGCTGCTTAACGGCGAGTTGCTGTTTGAATCCGACGAAGCGCCCGACGCGCCGCCCACGCATCTGGCCGCGCTGAAGGAAATGAGCTTCGCCCGCCTGTGGGAGCTGGCCGGGCATATCGACGCCGGCACGGAGCGCCGGATGCTGGAAGGCGCGGCCATGAACATGGCCCTGGCGCGCCGGGGCCTGGAAATGGGCTGGGGCATAGGCGTGGGTCAGAGCATCGCCGAGCGCTCCTCGCCGGGGGACGTGAGCGCCCTGGTGCGCTGCATGACCGGCGCGGCGGCCGACATGCGCATGGCGGGCGAACCGTATCCGGCCATGAGTTCGGGCGGCAGCGGCAATCAGGGCATTACGGCCGTTGTGCCCATCGCGGTGGTGGCCGAAACGCGGGGCTCCTCCCCGCGCGAAATCGCCGAGGCCCTGGCCCTGAGCCATCTCGTCACGTCCTACCTCAAAGCGCACACCGGGCCGCTTTCAGCGGTGTGCGGCTGCGCGGTGAGCGCGGGCGTGGGCGCGGCCGCCGGGCTGGTGCGCCTGTGCGGCGGCACGGAATCCCAGGCCGAAAGCGCGGCGGCCACCCTGCTCGCTTCGTTGATGGGCATGGTCTGCGACGGTGCGAAAAGCGCCTGCTGCCTCAAAGTGGCGGTGGCCGCCGGGGAAGCTTACGACGCCGGCTGCATGAGCTTGAGCGGCCGGGGCGTGCGGCATCCGGCCGGAGTGGTCAGCCCTTCGCTGGCCGTGACGGCCAAGGCGCTGGAGCGCATTTCCAGGGCGCTTTCCGTGGTGGACAGGACCATGGTCGGCATTATGCTGGAGCAGGAGGAATAGTGTATCGTGATTATGTTTTTTTCAAATAGTGATGTATTTGAAAAATGACGCCGTGAGACGCCTTGTTCCATATTTTCGCGCAATATTCCTCGATAAGCTCGGTTACAAAAAGATCTATGCCCTTCCACAGTATCTTTGAACCATGCGGATCAAAAACCGTGGAAAGAGCGCCGACGGCAAGATCATCGGCGGCTATGGACACGCCTTTCCAGGCCTCCCGCATCAAGGTGCGGATGATGACGTTCTTTTGACTGAGATATTCGCGATGCGATTCAGAAGCTTCCTTAAGTTCATCGTGCCAATTGAAACCGGAAAAATCCATTCCGTCTTTGGCCAGCGCCTCTGAAAAATCGGGCATCATGCCATAGGCGCTCCTGATGCCGTCCCAGTTGTTCAAAACGGCATCCGCGATTCTTTTCACATCATCTTCGGTCGCCGACACAATCGCGTTCTCGTCCACGGCCAGGGCGACATCACGGGAAAGCCTGCCCGTGTTGCCGAGAACATGCGCATGCCGGGCATCCGTCAATATTTCATACAGCAGGCGCAAATATTCATCGTCATACAGCGGATCGCGCTCTTCATTCTTTATGCGCAGATGATCGGACTGCATGAATTCGCCGGCGGTCATGTTATATGTCGTGCCGAACGACGCTGTAATCGGAGCGGTAAAATTCAGATGGCACATCCGCAGCAGGGCGGCCAGTTCCGCGAACAGCAGGGCGGCCTTCAGGTCGGCGGTGCGGTACATGCCTTTGTTCTTGACGGCGTCGCGGCCGATGGAAGCTGCATCATTGTATAATCTATATACAATTCCCCCATCTGTGCTGTTGATGATTTTACTGTGCGTAGCTTGAATTTTGCCTGAAACCGCATTCAGATATGCCCAATGCCATGCCGTGGCCGCCAGGGGAGGCTTTTCCCCTCTGAAATGCGCGTTATATTCCTCAACGGCCGGGTGCTCAAAAAAATTGTCAAAGCACGCATAGGCAAAGGCGAGATCCTGCATGGCCGCCGCATGCAGTTTCTCGTAATCATTGCCCGGCAATCCCGGAACAGCATTGAAGATTTTCCGGCGGACAACACTGCCGTAATAAATGCTGTCCGGCGCTTCATCATAAATTCTGCCGAGATTTTCCTCTATTTTATCTTTAATTCCTGAAAAATCTTTGTCTTTCTGGGAGTCATAATCCCTGAAATTCAACAACAGCAAATTGTTCTTCGCAAGATGAATGAGGGATTGTACATCCATCCCATAGGGTCTGTCTTTTTTCAGCTGATGAAGCGTCAAATCAACGGTAAGACGGGGTTGGCGAAGCAATTGGAAAAGAACGGGCTGGGAAGCGATCCAGCTTCCGGTCATGCCGCGGTGCGCCGTAAAATTCCCCGCGGCGGCTTCCATGACTTTTGCGGACGCCGCAATGATTTCGCCGAGGCCGGCTGTTTCGGCAAACGAAAGCCGCACATCCCGGATCTTTTCTTCCTGTGCCGCGCGATGCGTTTCAATAGTGTTCCTCATCGCAGCCTCCGGTTTGCGGCTTGATTATGGGACGACTTCTATATACGCATGCCCACCCAGGCGCGCACAGCCGCGTCAACGGCCTCCACGGCCGCGACCACGTCGCCGGCTTCCGGCGGGAAGGCTCCGGCTTCATAAGCATCCAGCGCTTCCGCAATCAGGGCCGGGATGTCCAGAAAGCCGATGCGGCCTTTCAGAAAAAGCTCCACAGCCTCTTCGTCGGCCGCGTTGAGCGCCGCCGGCATGCCTTTGCCGAAGCGCAGGGCGCGGCGCGCCAGTTCCAGGCAGGGAAAGTTCTCTTCGTCCGGGGCCTCAAAGCTCAAGATTCCCGCGCGCACCAGATCGAGCGGGGCCACGCCGGCGTCCGGGCAATGCGGCCAGGCCAGACAGTGCCCGATGGCCAGACGCATGTCGGGAGTGCCGAGATGGGCCATGAGGGAGTTGTCCGTGAATTCCACCAGGGAATGCACGAGCGACTGCGGGTGCAGCAGCACCCCCACGCGTTCGGGCGGCAGGCCGTAAAGCCGGCAGGCCTCGATAAGTTCCAGGCCCTTGTTCATCAGGGTCGCTGAATCAATAGTGATTTTCGCGCCCATGTTCCAGTTGGGATGGCGCAGGGCCTGTTCGGGGCTCACACGGGCCAAGGCCTCGCGCTTCATGCCCCTGAACGGCCCGCCCGAAGCCGTGAGCAGCACGCGCCGCACCTGCCCGGCGGGCCGGCCCGCCAAGGCCTGAAACACGGCGTTGTGCTCGGAATCCACGGGCAGGACGGCGGCTCCCGTGCGGGCGCAGGCCTCGCGTATGGCCTCCCCGGCCAGCACGAGCGATTCTTTGTTGGCCAGACAGACGACCTTGCCGGCGCGCACGGCCGCGAGCGTGGCGCGCAACCCGGCGGCCCCTGCCTGGGCGGAGAGCACGGTGGAGGCCGCGGGCAGGGCGGCGACCTCCTCATAGCCTTCCGGCCCGGCGACGATGCGCGGCGTATAGCCCAGAGAAAAAGAACGCAACTCATCGGCGGCCGCGCCGTCAATGACGGCAAGCACAGAAGGCCGGAAGCGCGCGGCCTGCTCGGCCAGCAGAGCTGTATTGCGGGCTCCCGCCAACGCTTCCACCCGGAAAAAGTCCGGCCGCGCTTCCACCACCCTGAGGGCGGAAACCCCTATCGATCCCGTACTGCCGAGCACGGCGAGCGCGCGCGGCGCTTCCCTTATCCAGTTATCGGAAGGAGGCTGCGAAATGTAGCTGAATCCGTCGCCGTCAACGGCCGGCCAGAGTGTGTGCGAGGGCAAAAAGACCATTTGCCTAAAAGAAAGGGAACCATTGATCGACAACCGCGTAGACGGGCAGCGAGAACAGCAGGCTGTCGATGCGGTCGAGGATACCGCCGTGCCCCGGCAGCAGCACGCCGGAATCCTTCACGTTGCAGGAACGCTTGAGCGCCGATTCAAACAGATCGCCCAGTTGGGCGAACACGTTCAGCATAACGCCGAGGAACAGAAAGGCCCACCAGGGCGCCTTGCCCAGAAAGACGCCGAATACCGTGCAGACCAGCACACAGGACGTCAGGCTGCCCAATGCGCCTTCCACGCTCTTGTTGGGGCTGACCCTGGGCCAGAGTTTCTGTTTCCCGTAGCGGGTGCCGACGTAATAGGCGGCGATGTCCGAGGCCGCCACGCACAGCAGCACCAACAGCAGCTTGGCGGAGCTCAAATAGGTGGTGGGCAGGAGCAGCAGTGGAATATAGGCCATGCCCGTCAACAGGATGCCGCCGGGCGCGAAGGCTTCGGCCTCGTCGCCCAGATCCCAGCGGAAAAGAAAGCTCAGGGCCGCGATCAGAAAGCCCGCGCCCAGGCAGACCAGAGCGTCCTGCGGCCGGCGCATCCAGGTCAGGCAAAGCATGCCCCAACCGAGCAATATGCCGAAAATACGGGTAAGAATGCGGCCCTTGGGCCCCCAGAACAGGGCATAGAACTCCCACAGCCCCACCGCGACCGCGAAAAGCACAAAAAGAAGCAGCGGCAATCCCCTGAAATAGAGAACGCAGAGCGTCAGCGCGGCCAGGGTGAGGCCGGTCGCCAGGCGGGGCAGATGGCTCGCGAAATCGGGTCGGGTCGGATTCATGCTCATGCGTTCCTCTTCCTATATTTGGGGCGGAACGTGTTCCGCAATTGTCGGGTACGTCGTCGCGCCGGAAAATACGGCCTCCGGCACACTTTATACCAGAGCTTCAGGGCTGCGCAAGCTGCTCCTGGGTCTTGCCGAAACGCCGCTTGCGGCCGGCATAGTCGGCCAGGGCCCTGTGCAGGCTTTCGGGGCTGAAGTCGGGCCAGAGCTCGGGCGTAAAATACAGTTCGCTGTACGCGCACTGAAAGAGCAAATAGTTGCTGATGCGCAGTTCGCCGCTGGTGCGGATCAGCAGGTCGGGATCGGGATCGTCCCCGGTATAGAGGCGTTTGCGGAACGCCTCTTCGGTGATCGCGTCTTCGGTCAGGCCGTCGCGCACCAGCGCGCGGGCGGCGCGCAGAATTTCCTCACGGCCGGAATAGTTCAGCGCCAAATTGACGGTCATGGCCGTGCAGCGCGCCGTGCGCCTGAGCGCGTGGGCCAGCGCGCCGCGCGCGGCCAGGGGCAGGGCGTCGGTTTCGCCGAGCACGCGCAGGCGTATGGATTCGCGCTCCATGTTCGGCACTTCCTGTGCAAGAAAATCCACGAGCAGGGAAAAGAGCGTGCCCACCTCCTCGGCCGGGCGCTGCCAGTTTTCCCGCGAGAACGTATACAAGGTGAGCCGGGAGATGCCGATTTTGCGGCATTCGGTGACAATGCCGCGCGCCGCCTCCACGCCGGCCTTGTGGCCGGCCGTGCGGGGCAGACCGCGCGCCTGAGCCCAGCGCCCGTTGCCGTCCATGATGACGGCGATGTGCCGGGGCAGTTCGTGGGAAAGTGTTTCAGTGCTCATACCGTGCGCGACTGCCCTATATCTCCATGATTTCTTTTTCTTTATGTTTGCAGCGCTCGTCGCACCTGGCCGCGAACTTGTCGGTAAGCTTCTGCACGTCTTCTTCGGCTTTTTTCAGTTCGTCCTCGGTGATGGTCTTGGCTTTTTCCAGTTTTTTGAGCTGCTCGTTCGCGTCGCGGCGCACGTTGCGCACGGCCACCTTGGCGTCCTCGGTGTACTTGCGCGAAACCTTCCCCAGATCCTTGCGCCGTTCCTCGGTCAGAGGAGGAATGGAAATGCGGATGATGCGGCCGTCGTTCACCGGGGTCAGGCCCAGGTCGGACTTGAGTATGGCCTTTTCCACCAGGGCGAAGGAGCCCTTGTCCCAGGGCTGGATGGTTACGGTGCGGCTGTCGGGCACGGCGACGGAGGCCAGTTGGTTGATGGGCGTGGGCGTGCCGTAATAATCCACCTTGATGCCGTCCACCAGGGCCGTTCCGGCGCGCCCGGTGCGGAGCTTGGCGAAATCGCGCTCCAGGGCGGCGATCGCTTTTTCCATGCGATCCTCGGCGTCCAGCAAAATCGTGTCTTTATCCATATGCGTTCAGACCTCCCTGATTAATCGCAGACAATGGTGCCCTCATCCTCGCCGCACACCACGCGGCGTATGCAGCCGTCGAACATGCCGCAGACCAGGATGGGCACCCTGTTTTCCTGCGCCAGCGTAACGGCCGTGGAATCCATGACTCCGAGGTGACGCGCGATGGCCTCGTCGTAGCTGACGCGCTTGAACATCACGGCGTCGTCATGCTTGAGCGGATCCTTGTCATACACCCCGCTGACGCGCGTGGCCTTGATGATGGCCTCGCACTTCAGTTCCATGCCGCGCAGGGCGGCGGCGGTGTCCGTGGTGAAATAGGGGTTTCCCGTGCCGGCGGCGCAGATGACCACGCGGCCTTTTTCCAGGTGGCGCAGGGCGCGGCGGCGCACAAAGGGCTCGCAGACTTCCTGCATGGCAATCGCCGAAAGCACGCGCGTGGGATAGTTGAGCTTTTCCAGCACATCCTGCACGGCCAGGGCGTTGAGCACGGTGGCCAGCATGCCCATGTAGTCGGCCGAGGAGCGATCCATGCCCTTCGCCGAGCCGGAAAGCCCCCGGAAGATGTTGCCCCCGCCGATCACCAGAGCGGCCTGCAGGCCCAGGTCAAGCACCTCGCCTATCTCGGCGCAGATACGTGAGACGGTTGCGGGGTCAATGCCGGTTTTCTGCTCGCCCGCCAGGGCTTCGCCGCTCAGTTTCAGCAGCACCCGACGGTATTTGAGTTGCGCCATGTGTTTCTCCCCGGTTGATGAAGCCTGTAAAGCCTTATCCGCTTTGTGATCGGCGCGGAGCGGTTTACCCGCCGTGAAGGCAAAGCGTTCCAAATATCCCGCTGAAACTATCCTAAAACAAAGGGGGGCGAAAGCCCCCCTTTGCATGGAAATCCCCGGCGGGGTGTTTATTCCGCCCCAAGCTGCATGCGCACGAAGCGCCCGATGGCCATATTCTCGCCCACCGCGGCGATGGTTTCGTTGAGCAGATCCTGCACGGTCTTTTTGTCGTCCCGAATATAGGGCTGCTCCAGCAGGCAGACTTCCTTGTAATATTTCTTGACGGCGCCTTCGACGATCTTTTCGATGACCGCGTCGGGCTTGCCTTCTTCCTTGGCTTTTTTCCGGTAGATTTCGCGCTCGCGCTCTATCAGGGCCGGGTCGATGGATTCCGCGTCCAGGGCCAGGGGATTGGCGGCCGCGATCTGCATGGCCACGTTCTTGGCGAAGTCCTGGAAGGGCTCGGTGCGGGCCACAAAGTCGGTTTCGCACTTGATTTCCACCATCACGCCGATCTTGCCGGTGGAGTGGATGTAGGAACCGATGATGCCCTGCTCCGTGGAACGGCCGGCTTTCTTGGCGGCCTTGGCAAGGCCCTTCTGGCGCAGCCAGTCAACGGCCTTTTCCATATCGCCCTTGCTTTCTTCCAGGGCTTTCTTGCAATCCATCATGCCTGCCGCGGTTTTTTCCCGCAGCTCTTTCACTTGTTGCGCGCTGATCGACATAGCTTCTCCAGATGTTCCGGCGAAAGCCCGCCGGGGCTTTCGCCGCAGGTTATTCCGCGGCGCCTTCCTCGGCGCTCCGCGCTTCCACGGCGGCGGGAGCGGGCGCTTCCGCCCGGGCGGCGGCCTGCTTCAGCTGTTCTTCGGCATCCCCCTTGCCTCCGTCCTTCTTCATGGCTTCGCCGTCCATGCAGGCTTCGGCGAAGGCGGTCACAAAGAGCTTGATGGCGCGGATGGCGTCGTCGTTGCCGGGGATGATGAAGTCGATGACGTCGGGATCGCAGTTGGTATCGGTGACCGCAACAATGGGGATACCGAGCTTGCGGCATTCCTTGACCGCGATTTCTTCCCGGTGCGGGTCGATGATGAAGGCGAGCTGCGGCAGGCGATCCATGTTCTTGATGCCGCCCAGGGTAAGATTGAGCTTGTCCATTTCGCGCTGGAGGCTCAGGATTTCCTTTTTCTGGTAGCGGTTGACGGAGCCGTCCGCAAACATGGCCTCAAGCTTTTTCAGGCGATCCACGCTTTTCTGGATCGTGCTGAAGTTGGTGAGGGTGCCGCCCATCCAGCGGTTGGTGACGTGGTACTGGTCGGCGCGGCCGGCTTCTCCGGCCACGGCTTCCTGGGCCTGGCGCTTGGTGCCGATAAAAAGCACCTTGCCGCCCCCGGCCACGGTGTCCACCACTTTGTCGTAGGCGGTGCGGAAGAGCTTGACCGTCTGCTGCAGGTCGATGATGTGGATGCCGTTGCGCGCGCCGAAAATATAGGGGCGCATCTTGGGGTTCCAGCGGCGGGTCTGGTGGCCGAAATGGACACCGGTTTCCAGCATTTGCTTCATGCTGACGTAAGCCATAAAATCCTCCGGGTTTGTACTTCCACTCCGACTTGATTCAGGCCAACCCGAGCGTTCGGAGTGTGCTTTTTTGTTGAACGCTGTTCTATACGCCATACGGGCGAATTGAGCAAGCGAAAAGAAGGTATCTTGACGAAATGCCTAAAAGAACCGACAAGCACAGCTTATGAAGCCCTTCTACCAAGGCAAGCTCGATGTCTTCTGCGCCATCTACGCCGTGCTCAACGGTCTCAGGCTCACCCACGGCCTGCGGGCGCTCCAGGCGCGCGACATTTTGCACGGCACCCTGTTGGCCCTGGCCGACAACAAGGACGCCTTCAAGGCGGTGCTTGAACAGCGCACCGACTACATCCCCCTGGTGGACGCCATGCTGCAGGTGCATGCCCTCAACTGGCCCCTGCATACCTACACCCCCTTCGCGCCGCCCGACAAGGGCGGCGCCGTGCCCACGCCGGAAGAACTGCGGGCGGCCGTGGCCGGCTGGCTGGACGGCAGCCTGCGGCGGGCCGTGATTTTCCGCTTCTTCCGCCATTTGACGCCCCAGGATCCTCCGGTCAACCGCCATTGGAGCACCATCAGCCATCTGGAGAACGGCGTGTTCAAACTGTACGACGCCAGCCACGAACCCGAAGCCGTGCTTACAATCGCCGGGGATGAGTACGTCACCCGGGTTGAAGACGTCAGGCCGGGCAAGCTTCTCTATATCGAGCCGCATTCCCTGCGCTTCATCGCCAAACGCTGAAGTTCACCCTTCAACTCCTTCCGGAGCGGAGTTTTTTCATGAACGAAACCATACGCAACATATTGAGCCGGCGCAGCGTACGCCGCTACAAGCCGGATCAGATAGGCCGCGAAGATCTCGACCTCATCCTCAAGGCCGGGCTGCACGCCCCGAGCGCCCGCAACACCCAACCCTGGCACCTGACCGTGCTGCGGGGGCTCGGTGTCATTGACGAACTGACGCGCGAGGTCAAGGCCGCCACCGCGCGCATGCCCGAAAACAAATATAAAGAAATGGTGGGCAAAGACGGTTACACGGTGAACTACCACGCGCCCGTCTTCATCATCGTATCCATAGACAAGGCGCTGTCCGCGGCGCCCGAAGCCGACTGCGCGCTTGTGCTCGGCAACATGTTCGTTGCCGCGTACTCGCTCGGCATCGCCTCGTGCTGGATCAACCAACTCAACGTGTTGAACGACGAACCGGGCTTTCGCGCCGTGTTGAGCCGGCTCGGCGTTCCGCCGACGTACAGCGTTTACGGCTGCGGCACCTTCGGCTACGCGGAGAAGATGCCTTCCAAAGCCCTTGAACGGCGCGAAAACACAGTGAATATAATGGAGGAATAGAGCATTTCACACGTAAAATGCTCCGGTAGTCCCGTTGGTGAACGAATTGTGAGCGCCGTGTACGACGTCGTCATTCTGGGCGCGGGGCCCGCCGGCCTTACGGCGGCCGCCGCGGCATCGCGCAGGGGCTTGAGTGTCCTGCTGCTGGACAAAAATGTCGGGCCGGGGAAAAAACTGCTGCTGGCGGGAGGAGGCAAAGCCAACGTCACCAACCGCTCCGTCTCGCCGGCGGACTATGTGGGCGAAAATCCGGCCTTCACCCGCGCCGCCCTGCAACGTTTCACGCCCGAAATGATGCTGCGCCGCCTCGCGGATGAGGGCATCAATGTGGAAGAGCGCGAATACGGCCGGATATTCTGTAAAAACAGCGCGCGCGCCGTGCTGGAGATGCTGTTGCGGAACGCCGGCAAGTGCCGCCTGGTGGGTGAAAACGCCGTGGAGCGGATCGAAGCCGGGCCGGAAGGCTTTGCCCTGTTCAGCGCTGCCGCCGCGTATCGCGGCCGTAAACTGATTCTGGCCACAGGCAGCCCCGCCTGGCCGAGTTGCGGGGCGGATGATTCAGGCCTGCTTCTGGCACATGCTCTGGGGCACCGCATCGTGCCGGTACGGCCCGTGCTCGCGCCGCTCCTTCTGCCGCCGGACTCACCGCTCTCCGGTCTTGCAGGGATCAGCGCCGAGGTCACCATCAGTTGCGACGTGCCGGATTCGCCTTCTTTCACCATGCCGCTCCTCTTTACCCACAACGGCATCAGCGGCCCGGCGATTCTGCAGATCTCCTGCTGGTGGCGCAAGGGTTCTTCCGTGATCCTTGACTTTCTGCCGGGTCTGAATGCGGCCCGCCTTATCGACGGCGCAACGGGCAAGTCCACGCCCCACTCCCTCTTCTCCCGCCTTTTGCCGGACAGGCTTTGCCGCGCCCTGCTGCCGCCGAGTTCAGCGGATCGACGCATCGCGGAACTCTCCCGCCGCGATCGGGACATTCTGGCCGCCGGTCTCACGGCGCACCGGGTGACGCCCCTGCGCTCCGCGGGTCTGCACAAAGCCGAAGCCGCCGCCGGAGGCGTGGACACCGGGGAGGTCAACGCGCTGACCATGGAAAGCCTGCGCGTGCCCGGCCTCTTTTTCTGCGGCGAAGCCCTGGATGTGGCCGGACGCCTGGGAGGCTACAATCTGCACTGGGCCTGGGCTTCCGGCGAACTGGCCGGCAGTCGCGCGTCATCTTGCATCTCTGGAGCAGATTGACTTTGAGGCGCTCGCTCCGGCGTGGTCGGCGAAAGTAAAGTTCGCTTACGCTCGCGCGACGCCGGCGAAGCAGTTGCGTATTTCCACTCTAAAAAAACGACCGAGCCCCCGGAAACGAACGCTTCCGGGGGCTTTTTTGGGCCGCGCCGCGGGGGCGCGGCGTTATGCTTTTTTATTCTTCGGCCATGGCGACCACGCTTTCGCCGTATTCGTCCGTAACCGTGCCCTTGATGCTGAGCAACTCGCGCCAACGGGTGAAGGCCCCTATGAAGACCACGATCATCAGCGACACGATGATGATGCCGAGCGTGGCCAGCAGGTATTGCTTGGCCGGCAGGTAAATGCCGGTGATCTGCAGATAGCCCGCCCACAGCGTGATAAAGGCCATGAAGATGCCGGGAACGGCCGTGCACCAGGCGTACTTCGCCTTGCCCAGGCGGATGAGCATGGTGGTGCCGATGATCAGCCCGCTGGAGGCCAGAAGCTGGTTGCTCATGCCGAAGAGCGGCCAGATGGAGCTGATGTCCCCTGTGTAGACCAGATAGCCCCAGGCCGCCGTAAAGAGGGCGCTGGTGCTGATGATGCCGGGCCACCAGTGCTTGTCGTTGAACTTGGGTATGACCTGGCCGATCATTTCCTGGAGGAAGAAGCGGCCCACGCGGGTGCCGGTATCGACCGCGGTGAGAATGAAGACCGCTTCGAACATGATGGCGAAGTGATACCAGTAGGACATCAGATGTCCCATGAAGGGAATGGACGAGAAGATGTGCGCCATGCCCACGGCCAGGGAAACCGCGCCGCCGGGGCGGCCCTGGATGTTTTCCTGCACGGCTTCGGCCAGGCGGGGCAGATCCTGCACCTGCATGCCCAGCGCCGCGAACTTGGCCGGCGTGGCGTTGATGGCGAAATAGTCGGCCGGCACCAGGGTGCAGGCGGCGATGAGGGCCATGATGGCCACAAAGCCTTCGGTCAGCATGGCGCCGTAGCCCACAAAGAGCACTTCGCGCTCATCGCCGATCATCTTGGGCGTGGTGCCCGTGCCTATGATCGCATGGAAGCCGGAAATGGCCCCGCAGGCAATGGTGATGAAGATGAAGGGCAGCAGGGGGCCGCCGATGATCGGACCGCCGCCGCCGGCGAACTTGGTGATGGGATCCATCAGCAGGGTGGGCTGCACAAAGAGAATGCCGAGCGCCAGCGCGGCGATGGTGCCGATCTTCAGATAGGTGGAAAGGTAGTCGCGCGGGCAGAGCAGCAGCCACACGGGGAGCACGGAAGCGAAGAAGCCGTAGACGGGAATGCTCAGAGCGATGCTGCTCTTGCTCCAGGTGAACATGGCGTTCATGGTGGGGTTCGCCACAATGTGCGGCCCGGCAAGAATACCGAGGAGCAGCAGGCCCACGCCCAGAATGCTCGCGCCCTTCACGTCGCCGTCACGCCACACGTGCATGTACACGCCCATGAGCAGGGCGATGGGAATGGTGATGAAGACGGTAAAGGTGCCCCAGGGGCTGTCGTGCATGGCGTTGACCACGGCGATGGACAGACCGGCCAGGGTCAGCGTGAGGATGAAAAGCACCGCCACCGAAGCCACATGCCCGGTGGTTTTGCCTATCTCTTTGGAGGCGATGGTTGCCAGGCTGCGGCCTTTATGGCGCACGGAGGCGAAAAGCACCACCATGTCGTGCACGGCGCCGGCCAGCACGCAGCCGACAATAATCCACAGCGCGCCGGGGAAAAAGCCGAACTGGGCGGCCAGCACCGGCCCCAGCAACGGCCCGGCGGCCGCGATGGCCGCGAAATGGTGGCCGAACAATACAAATTTGTTGGTTTTCACATAGTCATGGCCGTCAGCATAGCGCACGGCCGGGGTCGCCCGCCCGCTGTTCAGGCGCAGCACTTTCTGGGCCAGAAACAAGCCGTAAAAACGATAGGCTATGGCAAAGATGCACAAAGACACAAAAACCAGCGTCAATGCGTTCATGCCTCGTAACGCTTCCATTGTTCACCACCTTAAGATGAAATTCCGCCATTGCGGGTTCAGGCGCGGCAAGGCCGCGCGCCTCCGTCTGTTCACCGGCAACAGCCTCCACACCCACGGGCCGCGCCTGCAAAAGAATGGGGAAAGAAGACGCGGCGGCAAAGTTTCATGCCGGGCGTCCGCAATCAAGAACGGAAAACGGTATGCGGCGAATCAGCGTGCGGGAGGATCAGACGACTGCGGGCGGAGGCAGCCGGAAGGGAATGAGCCCGCGCCAGGAGGGAAGGTTGATGCGGAGCAGCGGAAACGCAAAGGAATAGAGAAGCTCGCGCATCGGCGGAGCGGCGAGATCGGAACGGGAAAGAAGGGAAAAAAGCCAGGAATGGCCGGTGCTTTCGATTTTCCGCGCGACAGCGGCGTTTTTGAGGTTTCCTGCGGATTTCGGCGGAGCCGAAAGCAGCGGCGCGCTCAGCGCCCACGCCTGCCTGCATTCCTCATTGTCATGCTGCGCCGGGAAATGTGCTTTCCACAGCGCCGGCATCAAGGCCGCAATGACGCAACAGAGCGCGAAAAAGCAAGAACGACGGGTATTCATAGTTTCCATCGCACGGTGCGCGCGGCCGGCGCGGATTTGCGCACTAGGCCTGCGCCTTAAGAAAAACGAGACACCAAATGCCACGGAAAGTCAAGCCGCGGAGCGCGCCCGCTCCCGATAAGCGCCCAAAGCAGCAAAAGCCCCCTCTCAATGAGGGGGCTTTTTGTGTAACGATCCCTTGGCGACGGCCTACTTTCCCACACATGAGTATGCAGTATCATCGGCGATGGAGAGCTTAACTGCCGAGTTCGGAATGGGGTCGGGT